>NZ_JAMPSW010000048.1:0-29660 GCF_028484855.1 Providencia sp. PROV033
GTATCTATTAACAAAAATAGATGCTGTTTTCTTTTCCATTTAAATGATGAGGGAAGTAAGGCATGAAAAGACAGAAGAGAGACCGTTTAGAAAGAGCGTTATCAAGAGGTTATCAAGCAGGTTTAACCGGGCGTTCCAAAGAGTTATGTCCTTATCAGGCAGTAGATGCCCGTTCGCATTGGCTAGGTGGTTGGCGTCAAGCGATGGAGGACAGGGCGGCAGTTGCCGTTTAATGGGTCATTCACGAGGATAATTAGATTAATTTGCGAAAATTTATTTCACGCATAATTTAATACAATCCCTTAAAAATTATAAACCTCCGCATTTGCGGAGGTTTGCGTTTAAGGGCAAGGTTTGATTAGAACGCGCTTGTATCCTTAAATAAGCCGACTTTTAGGTCTGTAGCGGCATAAATGAGTTTGCCATCTACCAGCACTTCACCATCAGCTAATCCCATAATCAATTTACGGTTGATCACTCGTTTAAAATTGATACGGTAAGTGACTTTTTTTGCTGTCGGTAGTACTTGTCCAGTGAATTTCACTTCACCAACACCTAAAGCACGACCTTTGCCTTCACCGCCTAACCAGCCAAGGTAAAAACCAACCAGTTGCCACATGGCATCAAGACCTAAACAACCCGGCATAACTGGGTCATTCGTAAAGTGACAACCAAAGAACCATAAGTCTGGATTGATATCCAGCTCAGCTTCAACGTAGCCTTTATTGAATGTACCGCCATCTTCGGTCATTTTGATGATTCGATCCATCATCAACATATTACCTGATGGTAGTGGAGGACCATTTTCCCCAAATAATTCGCCTCTTCCAGAAGCCTCTAAATCTTCTTTCGTATAGGATTCGCGTTTATCAACCATGATCTTCAGATAGCCTTTATTATGTATAGGTTCACAGAATAGCTTACACTTGTACGCTGAACAACTCCGATCAGCTAATATTTACGCAATCTTTACTTAGCTCATCCACTTCAAAAACCAAGGTAATCTTGACTTATCTGGTGAATTGGCTTGATTTATGCGTTCTTGAATTAAAGCTAACAGGTGTACATTTTCACCTTCCACTTGCTGTTCAAAGTAGGGTTGCTTGGTCAAAAGACTAATGGCTTGAGCAACGTGTTCGACAGGCCAAATGTGGAATTTTTCTTCTTTAACCGCTTGGACGACTTCATCTTTTAAGCACAGATGACGCACATTAGACATTGGGATAATGACACCTTGATTACCTGTTAATTCTCGCTTATCACAGATATCAAAAAATCCTTCAATCTTTTGGTTAACACCGCCAATAGGTTGTACATAGCCAAATTGGTCAACGGCGCCCGTGACGGCAATTTGCTGATCGATAGGCTGTAATGACAATGCGCTAATCAAGGCGCAAAGCTCTGCCAAGGATGCACTATCGCCATCAACTTCACCATATGACTGCTCAAATACAATAGAAGCAGAAAATGGTTGAGGTTGCTCTAATTTTAATTCATAGTTTAGGTAGGCTTGCATGATCATCATGCCTTTTGCATGGATATTGCCACCTAGCTCTGCTTTACGCTCGACATCCGTAAATTCGCCATCGCCAAGATGTGCTACACAAGTAATTCTGGACGGTTCACCAATAGCATCTGGATAACCAGGGTATTGTAAAACAGAGAGTCCATTAATTTGACCTACAACTTCACCTTCCGTTTTGATTAAAACTTGTTCTTGCAAAATGTCATCTTGGTTACGTTCTACAAGGAAGGCATGACGCCATACACGGTTTTCTTCTGCTTGGGAAAATGACTCTGCGGTTAAATGACCTTCGTTGGCGTAATTAGCTGCATTGGTTAATTGACGTGTTAACCAATTAATATCGAGAGGTAAGTTATACTTATCTTCGCAACAACGAGTGGCTTGTAAAATAAATTCGGACCAGCCGTCCACAGCAATTTCAGGAAGTTGATTGCTATTGATAATAAACTTAATGAAATTCATCCATAAGCTTAATTGTTCTTCATCCTCAAAGAACATCAGCGGCTCATACTCTGCGTATATTGCGCAATCAAATAGCTCAGGTGCGGCAAATTCAAACTCTTCTAGTATCAGTCTATCACCAACGACGATGACTTTGAGCTCAAGAGGATGAGGCTCAATTTCTATGGGTAGAGTTTGATTTTCACTGTGTGGTAGCCATTCTAATTGGCGACGGGTAACCATATTTTTTAAGCGAGTCCACATTAATGGCTGAGTCACCAGTGCGGTTGCTGAAATGATTAATACGCCACCATTAATTTGGTGCAGCAAACCCGGTACCAAATTTTGGTTTGGAGTGACATAACCGAACAGTTGTTCTGGCTCAATCCAGTGACGGTAGGCAATTTTCTCTTGTGTTGAAAAACGTCCCGTTGAGTCAGTTTTCCATTGATATCGTTGTTTATCTTCAGATAGCTGATAATCCCCATTAATAAATTGAGTTTCATTCAATAATGGCGTGATCGAATCAGTAAATAGTTTTAGATACTCTTCACTTTCGTCAGATTTAATGAACATAAACCGTGTTTGAGCATATTCGCGAATGAAATGCTGCATCCCATCGAATAATCTTGGTTGAATATCAGACAGTGTTGATGGGGTCAACGTCGCTGAAGAGACAAATTTTGTCTGAAAAGACGATAAGTTAGGAGTTAGGCCTTGCCATGTTAATTCTTGACTGATCACTATAATTATCTGCTATTAGTATGGTTATCAATAAATGCCTGCCAATAAGCAGGACGCATGTGCCTGAGTTTATTTCTGTGCTGTCTGTTTTATATACAATTTCAGGCTAATTCATTACCTTAAGCTGTTTTTGACTCAAGATTGTTATATTAGCCTCTGAGCGCTAATCTTGCAGCAATATTTGTCGAAATATCGATTTAGAATAAAGAAAACATGAGAGCAACAGGTAAACTCAGCGGCCATGTTAAGCCAATTAAGAGTGCGCTCAAGAGTCTCATACAAAAACTAGGATCTTTGGTTACTAGCAGGGCGAATAACGCTGAACATACTCCTCCAATCCCATAGATAAGAAGTATGTGTTCAAAAGTGGACATGCGATTTTAGTGGTTTGTTAACGTGTGGATGCGAATTGTACACTATTTTTTTATTTACTGTTATTTTCTTTGTGTTAATCAAGGGATAATCGATTAAATGGAATCCAGCTTGAGCATTTTTCTTATAATATTGCTAATATAATGATAGGTACGATTTTCTTCGGGAAAAAATATGAAATATCAGCAGCTTGAAAATCTTGAATGTGGCTGGAAATGGGAATATCTGGTCAATAAAGCGAGAAGTGGGGAGCCGATTACCCGCTATATAGAGAGAAGTGCGGAACAAGAAGCCATTGAGTTGCTGCTAAAGCTAGAAAATACACCTGTTGATGTATTGAAATGGATTGCTGACCATATGTCTCCGCAATTAGATAACCGAATGAAGCAGAGTATTCGTGCTCGCCGTAAACGTCATTTTAATGCTGAGCATCCACATACTCGAAAGAAATCCATTGATTTAAATTATTCGGTTTGGCAACGGTTATCAAATTTAGCCGTTAATCGAAATAAAACGTTGTCAGAAACGATTATCCAGTTAATTGAAGATGCAGAGCATAAAGATAAGTATGAAAATCAGATGAGCTTATTGAAGCATGATCTTCAAGCGATCTTAGGTAAGTCAGAGAAAGAATAGTGATCTTATCGATGTGTGTCGTTGATCGAATATAGAATAGGCTAGCTTAGAATAGGATATCTATCTACAAATTGAATTTTTCATGACTTCCTCATTTAGACGATAAAAAAACCCCAATAAATTGGGGTTTTTTATATTCATTTCGAAATTTAAACTAGGGCTATAAATTAAGCGCCTGGTTGAGTTACAACTTCAGTTGTACCTTGGATTTCGATTTCAACACGACGGTCTGGCGCTAAACACTCGATCAGAGCTGCACGGCCTTTAACTGCGTCACATTTGTTACCAGTTACTGGATCTTCTTTACCACGACCTTCTGCAGCGATTGCGCTTGCAGGAACGCCTTTAGCAACTAAGTAATCTACTACTGACTGAGCACGTTTTTGTGACAGTGGCAGGTTGTAGTTTTGTGAACCGATACGGTCTGTGAAACCAACTACCAGCACGCGACCTTGAGTTGGGTCGATGTTGCTCAGTTCGTTGTACAGTTCGTTCAGAGCTTGCTGACCTTCTGGTTTCAGAGTCGCTTTGTTGAAGTTAAACAGAACGTCTGAACGCAGAGTGAAGCGTTTGTTTTCAACAACTGGAGCTGCTGGCTCAGCAACTACTGCTGGAGCAACAACTGGAGCTGCTTCTTGACCGAAACGGTATGCAAGACCAACGCTCAGCATGCCGTTGTCTGGGCTAACACCGATGTTGTCTTTGTCACCCATGCGGCTAACCCACTGGTAGTCTAAACGAGTAGCTAATTCTGGAGTGATAGCATACTCAAGACCCAGTGCGTAAACTGGAGAAACGCCAGTGTCAGTTTCTTTACCAACGCCGTTAACTTTAGCTTCTGTACGGTAAACCATACCACCCAGACGAGTATAAACGTCTAAGTCTTCCATTACTGGATAGCTCAGTTTGGTAGTCAGAGAAACGCCCATAGAAGAAACGCTACCTGCGTTGTCACCTTTGTACTTCATTTTACCAAACCAGTCATAGCCCATTTCGAAGCCCATGTACTGGTTGTATTGGTAACCTGCGTACAGACCCGCACCTAATTGGTCACGAGTTTTTTTACCGGTACCAACAGAAGTTTCATCTCCTGCAGCATCTTCAAAAGTAAATTTAGCGTGCTCGTAGTGAGACCAACCTAATTTACCACCAGTATACCAAGTGTTATCTTTTGGAGCTGCTTGTGCAACAGTTGCGAATGCTGCTACTGCCACTGCTACCGCGATAGCTGTCTTTTTCATTTTTACGCCTCGTTATCATCCAATATTGGCTTGGCTTCGTGAGCCTTATTATTTGCCATTGGTTCAATTTACTTGCTAGGTTCAGCTGACATTATCCACAAAATTTTACGAAAAGTAAAAAAATAATGTCATACGCTTAACAGGCTAAAGTCTACAACGAACTCCAAAAGATACAAGTATGGTAAGCAATAAAGGTTAAAAAAAGTCTTTTTTTATCCCTGAAATCAGAGAGATAAATATATTGTACATTTTATCGCTAATTAATCTATCCTATTGTTTTTAATGTATTTTAGTGTTTTATTTAATAACGATATTACTCAACTTAAAATTTAGTAAGAAAAATCTTATTATTGATCAATGAATCTTATTGGAGTGAATCTTTAAAAGGTTTTGATGTCTAGTGGTCATCTGAATTGTATTATATGTTTTTTCTGGTCTCATAATGAATCCCATAGAATGACCTACTTCAGCGGCATTTTGTAAAAGAATAAAATCTTGCTCACTTATTTCTGGTAACCATCCTAATACGACACTGTAATTACCGCTTCTCAATGCTTTTTCCATTGCATCAATAGTTGTAATTGAGTCAACTTGGTTGAGTTGCATAATTTTATTTGCAGGAAGTCCCGCTTGTTCCACCCAATGTTTACTCAGTTTTTTCTCAGGACTCAACCATAATAACCAGCGTGATTGAATACCAAACTGGCGTAGCATTGGTAGCAATATGTAATCCATGACTGGGTGCTGTTCATTATAAACTAGCTCACTCACCATACCTTGTTGCATAGCGCCATTTACACTATTCATCGTTGAACTAGCACTAGTCACGTTACTATCTGTAAGGTGATCACGTGTGAAGTTATCATTAGTAAAACGATTAAGAGAATGTTCTGCTGTGTTGTTCCAAGAATAGATGCTCATAATTCACCTCGCTACAATGCTGTATAGGTATACAGTAACTGTATATTTATACAATATCAAGGCTATTTTTACAAAGCGCTTCGCAACTTTTCGGTTTTTATGTGAGTTCTACTTGGCATTTTTAACTGAAACTTTAAAATCGATTAAACATAATTATATGTAAAAACAATTGTTTTTAATTGTTTAGGCTTCAAGGACGATAGTACTTTTTTTATTCATAAGGAGATGAAAAAGTGTCATTACAAAACGAAAGAAGTTCCCTTTTGCAACAAATTTTGAGCAAATTTGGGGTACTAAAAAAGAAGAACCATTTTGGTGGATATTGTTTGTGTATTGATAGTGCACTTGTTGGATTGGTATTGGATGACCAGTTTTATGTACGAGGGTGTCTGTTTTCTCGCAGTTACTTTGAATCTGTGGGATTCGAACGGTTGGTCTACAGTAAAAGGGGTATACCTTTAGAGATGCGATATTATCGACTCCCTGAAGATGTTTGGTGTGATTCATCAATATTGAGTCATATTATCGAGCTTGCTTACCGTTCGGCGATAGAGGAAAACCAACAAAAAGAATCGGCGGCTGTTCGTATTAAAGATTTGCCTAATATGAATATGGCAATGGAAAGAGCATTAGGTAAAATTGGCATTTTCCATGCCGAGGAGCTGGCATTGATTGGCGCTAAAGCGTGTTTTTTGAAGTTAAAACAGCACGGTAAGCAAAGACCAAGTGTCAAGCAATTGATTGGATTGGCTGCGGCAATCGAAGGTTGTCACAGTGAAGTATTACCTTCTCAAACCCGGCAAGAGTTGATTAACTGGTTTAACAGCGTGAACTGATTTTCAGTTTACCTATGAAGATAATTGCGGGCATTGACTACTGGTTAGTTTTAATGCCCGCTCATCAGTTTATTTTATGACAAACTGATTTGTTTAATCATTGATTTTATCTCAGGAATTAATTCGATCAGTAACTTAGTTTGCTCCATGATTAAAACTGTTTTTTCATCGTCATCACTGGAGGCGTGGTCAATGCGTTGGAGTAAACTGACTCTTAATCGCTCTGATTTTTCATCAATAATTGCTGGATCTAACGATGTGACTTGAATGGATGATTCGATGTAGCAAATCGCATCGTTTAATAATGTTAAGTTTGCATCGTTTTGCATTTTTTCTCGGTGGGCACCGAGCGCTGAAATATAACCCAGTAATGTATGGTTCAGACACAATAAACGGAATGCCTGTTCTTGTGTAATTTGGTATGACTTAGGATCAGAAGCCATATTTGAGACAACGGAGGCAAACTCTGCATCAGAGTTGTGAGCATCTCGCCTCGCAATACGGTACTCCAAACTATTATCTTTGCCTTGATAATACTGTTGTAAAATAGCGTCTAAGTAACGGCAGTTACTATCCATCGTTTTTTGAATCACTTGGGGTAATTGTCGAAACTTCCAGTCAGGCCAAATGAAACTAACGGCAAGCAGTGCAATGAAGCAACCAATTAAGGTATCGATGATTCGAGGCAAGGCGACCTCAAACCCTTCACCCAGTAAATTGAAGCAAAAAAGCACAAGTAATGTAATAAATAGTGTGGCTTGAGCGTATTGGCTGCTACGGAACATGAAAAATAGCAATCCAGTGACCACAATTAAGGCGAGCTGCCCTTCAATAGATGGCACGATATTAAGTAGTGGTAAGCCAATCGCAATCCCTAATAGAGTACCAATAATTCGCAGTGCAAGGCGGCGCTTAGTGGCATTATAGTTGGGTTGGCAAACAAATAAGCTGGTCAGTAGGATCCAATAGCCTCTTTCTAAATCAAATAGTTGAATAATCAGGTAGCCAGTGCAGAGCAAAACAGACATTCTGACCGCATGACGAAAGAGGGCAGATTTAGGCGTCAAATGGTGTTTGAAGCGCGTAAATATATCGCGAAGACCTGAAATTGACTCATCTGCTAACTGTTCAATTTGCTTATTATTTTGTTGCCCTGTAGCTTGATTCAAACTCAAGCTTTTCAATTGAACATCAATACCTTTCAGGTTTTTCAGTAAATTTCGTAATGCTTTAATCTCGTGTAATTCAGGCGACTGTTGTTGTAACAGATGCAAGGAGCTTTCAATATAGGCGAATGTTCGTTCAAAACGAGGGTTGTGCTGATATTGTTTACGCCATATCACAGATTGAGCCACTTGTTGGCAAGCTCGCGCTTGCATGGTTAACAGGCGCTGAAAGCGAAATAAAATATCGCAGTGGCGTAAGCGGCGGCTAAGATACTGATATTGAATGTGAGACGAACTTGCTCGTTCATGAATATCTTGGGCAACGAAGTAATACTGCAATGTATTGCGCGTACCTCGCTGTCCTCGGTCACCTTTCAATCTGCTGAGCAAGGCTATCTTCGCTTGATTCATCGTGCTGACTAACGTGCTGTTAACGAGTGCTAAGTCATAGATTGATTGCTGATAATCATCTTCGAGATCAGGGTCAAACAAGTTGGCTTTTGCGTCGAGATAGGCGGCAAGTTGCTGATAACATTGTGAAATGGCATCTTGCAGTGGGCGTACAGGGAAAAGGATATGCCCGATTAGCGTGAGAATGTTGTACCAAATTGCCCCCGTTAATAAAAGTGCAGGCTGTATGTACCAAGTATCAAAAATAGGGACACCAAGCATGGTGTAAATTGCGATAAGTAGGGCGCCAAAAGCGATGGTAGCATAACGTTGTCCTAAGGCCCCAAGCAAAATAAACCCGCAGGTTGAGATAGCTAACCCAAAAAAGAATAATACTGGGTAGGGAAAAAGTAGCTCAATAGAGACGGAGGCAATTAAAAAACAGAGTAAAGTAATAATTAAATTTTTTATTCTGCCCACCAATCTGTCATCTAAGTCGGTCAGTGCGGCAGCAACAACACCCAATGTTAAGGGGATTGTCACTTTTGGCTCTAAGCCTAAAAGCCATGGGACCAAGGTTGTGCCTGTCAGCGCAATTAAGATTCGGATATAATATAAAATATGGCTGTTATATAGCACACGGCGATAACTGGTTAGCAGCGTTAGCACAAAATACCTCAGTGGTAAGACAAATCCTTATCTACATAGAATAACGTGTTTACGTAGAATAAAAAACTATTAGCAATTATGCTTTGATTATCTTCACGAATGATTTACACAGGTGCAGAACGTATGGAACTGAAATCGACACAGATTGGACAGCGCCTGGCTCAGCATCCCTATAATCGGGTTCGCTTACTTAATGCAGGCATTGAAGTTAGTGGTGAAAACCATCAATATCTTATTCCATTCAATGAATTAATTGATATTCGCTGCAAACGAGGGATCGTTTGGGGAGAGTTAGAGTTTGAGATTTTAGAGGAGCAAGTTGTTCGCTTACATGGCACGGAGTGGAAACAAACTCAGCGTTTCTACCATTTTTTAAATGAAAAATGGCAGCAATGGAGCGTAGAAATGAGTGAGGTTAGCGCTCAAGTCTTGACGTCATTAGCTCAGTCAATTTTACAACAAACTCAACAAGATGCTTGGTTAAGCTTACGTAGCCTTCACGCCATTAAGGAAAAAATCACTCAGCAATTTTCATCGCTTCCTTTACCATTAGCGCGAATCCCCTTGTTTGAAAATTGTGCGACACACTATCAATTGTGCTGCCAATGGCTACATGATAGTGAGCAGTGCCGAAATCTAAATAATCAAAATTGGTGCCAGTCAGTTTTAAGTCGTTATCACGATTTTTTCCAAAATATAGAATCTTCTCCATTAAATTATTCTCAATCTTTATCTGTCATTAATGGTGAGGATAATGTTTTAGTGTTAGCTGGAGCGGGAAGCGGAAAAACATCTGTATTAGTCGCAAGGGCGGGATGGCTGTTATTAAGAGAGCTCGCGAAGCCTGGGCAGATATTGCTATTGGCGTTTGGGCGTAAAGCCGCTGAAGAAATGAATGAGCGTATTCAATCTCGGTTACAGCAGCAAGAGATTGAGGCGAAGACATTCCATGCTCTTGCATTGCAGATTATCCGAGAGGGTAGTAATAAGTCACCAGTGATTAGTGAATTAGAATCCAACACTGAAAAACGTCAGTCACTTTTATTAACGGAGTGGCGTGAACAATGCTCGAGTAAAAAGGCGCAGGCAAAAGGGTGGCGAGAGTGGCTTTCTGACGAGCTCCTTTGGGATATTCCAGATGGTGAATATTGGAATGATGAAAAAATTAGTCGTAAAGTCGTGATTCGATTAGAGCGATGGTTAAGTTTAATTCGCTCGCATGGCGGCAGCCAAAAAGAGATGGTTGAAAATACACCAGAAGAAATTCGAGATCGATTCCAAAAGCGCATTCGATTGATGGCACCACTATTAAAAGTATGGAAAAACGCATTAAAAGATGAGGGCGCGATTGATTTCTCAGGGTTGATTCATCAAGCTGTCAATATCATTGAAAAAGGGCGCTTTATAAGTCCTTGGAAGCATATTTTGGTGGATGAATTTCAAGACATTTCGCCACTGCGTGCTAGGTTATTGCAGGCATTACGTCAGCAGAATAAACAGACATGTTTATTTGCGGTTGGGGATGATTGGCAGGCTATTTATCGCTTTAGTGGTGCTGAATTGGGTCTAACAACTGCATTTAAAACGCATTTTGGTGACGGAGATTTATGCGCATTAGATACAACATATCGATTTAATGAGCGTATAGGCGATATAGCTAATCGTTTTGTTTTACAGAATCCTAGTCAGCTAGATAAACCTCTGAATAGCTTAATTAAAGGTAATAAAAAATCAGTTGTTCTATTGTATGAAGATGCATTGGAACGCTTGCTGGATAAAATGAGCGGCTATGTTTTAGAGGATGAAAACATCCTAATTTTAGCGCGTTATCATTATTTAAAGCCTGAGATTTTGAATAAAGCCGCCACTCGTTGGCCGAAGCTTAATATTCAATTTATGACGATGCATGCGTCAAAAGGTCAGCAAGCAGACCATGTTATTATTTGTGGTCTAAATGGGGGAAAAGAAGGGTTTCCCGCGCCGGCAAGAGAGTCAATCATTGAGGATGCGCTACTTCCTCAGCCTGAACAATTCGAGCATGCTGAAGAGCGTCGATTATTTTATGTTGCACTCACGCGTGCGAAACAGCAGGTATGGCTGCTCTATAATCCAGATAACCCTTCAGAATTTGTTGGGGAGTTGCGGCAGATGGGCGTTCCTCGCCAGAAAAAACCATAAGCGTGATGCTAAAAAACCTGCGTTATGAGATGAATAGCGCAGGTTTTTTTTATGTTCTTTGCAGATTAACTGGTGCGTTTATTTAAATAACTTTGATAGTCAGGGATCACAATATCAATTTCCTCGTCAAAGTAAGGAGACGTGATCAGAAAATCAGCGGTCGCTGGATTCGTTGCAACTGGAATATTCCACACAGTAGCGAGACGCAAAAGCGCTTTTACATCAGGATCATGAGGTACCGCATTGAGTGGGTCCCAAAAGAAAATGAGTAGGTCGATTTTCTGCTCTGCAATCATTGAACCAATCTGTTGGTCCCCGCCCATTGGACCACTCAACATGCCAGTAACAGGTAAGCCCGTTTCTTTACTCACTAAACTTCCGGTAGTGCCAGTCGCAAATAATTTATGTGAACTTAATTTTACTTTATTTTTGCTTACCCAACCGAGCAGCGATGATTTGCAGTGGTCATGGGCAACTAAAGCAATGTTCTTTGAAGCTGAGATTTTACGAGTGGTGGATTCCATGAGTTTCCCTTAAACAAGATAAGTGTCACGCATCTTAAAAATTGAGTGAACAAACAGGTACAACATATATCATAATGTATATGAATAGTTTACTGGTTTAGGAGATATTTTGATGAGAGATCAAGAAATTGCTGAAATTTTAAAGGGTGTAAAGACAATCGCTCTTGTTGGTGCAAGTGATCGTACAGACCGTCCAAGTTATGAGGTCATGGAGTATCTTCTTCACCAAGGGTATCAGGTTATTCCTGTTAGCCCTAAGTTAGCTGGGCAAATATTATTGGGACAACAAGTTTATGCTCAGCTGAAAGATATCCCCCTGTCTGTTGATATGGTTGATGTTTTTAGAAACTCAGAAGCTGCTGTCGGTGTTGCTCATGAAGCAGTAGCCATTAAAGCCAAAGTTTTATGGCTACAAAAAGGGGTGATTAGCGAAGAAGCGAAAAAAATCGCGACGGATGCTGGGCTGCAATTTGTCATGGATAGATGCCCAAAACAAGATATTCCTGCGCTAGGTTTAGAAAAATAAGTGTTGGCGTTGTAGAAAAAGGGACGTAAAAAAATAAAGCAGCTGGTGGGCTGCTTTACTGGATTGCGTTCATGATCAGTTACGTAGACGTGGAGCTTGCAATTGGGATCTTATAGATTCTGCTAACTCATCCATAGATGGTTGTTCCGGATGGTCATCAGTCATCTCATAAGTAATTTGTGCTTCTGCTAGATAAGTATGAACCGCTTCCCCATTGTCATCTTCCATGACAACATGATACCAAGGCAGATCGCGTAATGTACTGTTGGATGCAATGTCATCATCATGTGGTTGTTCGAGTGAGTATTCAGGATCAACATCAACAACTACCCCGAGGTAGCCGAGAAGTTTATGTCTGACTTGTTGCCCGATGCCATATTTACTGGTGATCATCATAGCGACCTCCTTAAAAGCCTTGCTTGTACTGTAAACTACATGTGGGCAGTGCTGTGCGTTTTCAAGCCAATGTTTGGACAATTACTTATAACGCAATACACTGTCTTTGAAGTCATAACGAAAAGCAGTGCCTCAATAATCAGATTATCTGCTGAATGAATAAAAAACAACTGTGCCAGAGGGTTTTAATTAATTAAGTCATGACATCGGAGGCTTATATGGCAGCAACAGGTCGTTATTTCTATATTTATGGACGAGTTCAAGGTGTTGGGTTTCGTTACCAAACGTATCATTGGGCGAATCAGAATGGGATAAAAGGATTCGTTTATAATCGGGATGATGGTAGCGTGAAACTGGCTATTTATGGTTCCGAGCAGGACATTCAATTTGTAGACGAATGGTTAAAAGCCGGCGGTCCGCCAGGTGCGAAAATTGATCATTATTTTAGTGAAAACTGGCATACAGATCCAATAGCGGATTTTTCGGTCCGCTATTAGTGATTAAATACATTTTACTGGTTTAGGAAGACCTGCAAGTTTTGTTGCTTGCTTGGCAGGTCCTTTTGGAAACAGTCGATATAAGTAGCGGCTGTTACCTTTTTCTTCGCCAAACTGCTGAGAAACGGCTTTAACCAGCATTCGGATCGCGGGTGAGGTATTAAATTCTAAATAGAATGCGCGAACGAAACGGATAATTTCGAGATGCTCATCAGTGATTTCAATCTCTTCTTGCTCAGCTAGCAAAGGAATAAGATCTTCACTCCATTGTTGGCTATCAAGTAGGTAGCCTTGTGCATCTGTTTCAATTTCTTGATTATTAAAAACCAACATACTTAATTTCTATCCAAACAAAAGTAGACCGCAAATTTAGCAAAAAAACAGCAATAACCCAAGTAAACCCTGCGAGGTTAGGAAAAAATGTTGATAATTTCATCCATTGAACTCATGTGCGCTTATTTTTAAAGCGAACGAACAAATTAGGGGTTTACATTGAAAGCGCAGATGATTATAGTGCTCGTCATTGCGGAGGGGTGGCCGAGCGGCTGAAGGCAGCGGTCTTGAAAACCGCCGATGGGAAACCATCCGAGAGTTCGAATCTCTCCTCCTCTTCACTTCTAGTAACGTCCTCCAAAATATTCCAATCCCAAGTAAATTCAAATTCGTCAATAAAATCCTATTATCTCAACGTCTACTGATATTTTTCTACACGTCTAAAACCTATTGCACCGTTTTTGTATATAAATTAAGTATTGGTGAGTACCTCATTAGGAGAATTATTGTTTAAATATGTGATTTCTCTAAGAATAAGAGTCATTCCGATAAAGTATACTTAAAAAAAAATTGGAGAAATACATGAAAAAAATATTAATAGCTGGGGTAATCTTGGGGTTTTCAACAGCGTCATGGGCAGTGCCTAATATATGGTCAAGTAGCTTTGCCCAAGGCTATTCCGAATACAGCCTCACCAACGAATCTAATGATGCCGTCATCATTGCATGCAATGTTGGCGCGGGAGAGGGATTTGATAACGGAGTGTCAGTTTATCATGATGGTCAACAGTTAACTGGGGATATATCATTTCTAATTGATGATGAAGCATACTACATACCTGAAAACACAACGACGAGGAATGGTGCCAATGCATGGGTGAGTTTTACTGATGCGATAAAAAAAACATCAACATTTGAAGTATACGTAAATAACAAACCAGTAGGCAAATTCACATCTTCACCTAAAAACCACAAGAAAACGTTTAGTGATTTTGAATGCGATCCAATGTGGTGATTAACCGTTATTATTTATAATCTATTTCAGGTTTAATGTGGGCGAGTTAATCAGTTAAGATCGCCCATGAGTACATTCATAATGTGCTAAATTTTTTTTGTTTAATCCAGCTTATCTGGAAGATCCTCGCCATGTTTCTATGCCGAATGTGTCTCGTTATAACCGCTTTATTCTGATGACTAGCCTGGTTAAATAGAGCTTGAGTTTCAAGTAGGTAGATGAAAGATAAAACTTGAATGTATCCAGAGTTATACGCTTATTGGCTAAGTGAATGCGTATTGTATCAGTGCGTCAAAATACATTTTTAGGGGGATGTAATGCCAGATCTGATTGTGTTACGTGAGCTGTTAATCTCAAGTGTTAATTATTTACAGCTTTTTCTTGAGGCAATATCAGTAACGTGCGTTGCTATAGGGCTGGTGAAAACACTGTATATTCTAATTACAGTTAAGAATGGCAGAGTTGCTCGTTTTTATTTCGGTAACTGGCTGGCAATGGCTTTAGAATTTCAACTTGCAGCGGATATTTTACTCACGACCGTTGATCCTGATTTAGATAGTCTCATTAAGCTGGCAATTATCGCTGTGATTAGAACGTTCTTAAATTACTTTCTTGCCAAAGAGCTAGAGCACAACCCTTTAGTTGAAGAATCGAAGGGAAAAACAAGTAAGCATCAATAGCCTGATATGATGGATGTTAATGTGGCGAGTTTATTTGTTATGCAGTAGCGAAAATATAAATTTAAGTGATTGTACAAGGCGCAAAGAGTGAACTTTCACCTTGTACGATGGCTTACTTTAAATAGTCAATACTGAATGCCAGCCCTTTCATGATTTTGGTATTAATCATGCTTAATTATTCTTATGAGTAAAGTCGTCACTCACAATTTTTTGAGTATGGATTATCAATACCCTATTTAGCAATCATCACTTTAATTTAACCTGTTAATAAATAAATAGTTTTTAATTGAAGAAAATCCTATAAATATACAATTTTTTCCAAATCATTACCTTAATGCACTACTTTTTGACAGTTGAATAGGTTAAAACTAGATTCTAATTTAAGGAGAATATGATGAAAAAACGGTTATTTTCAAAACTATTTATCGTGATAGCATTGCTTACTAGCGCCTCAGTACTCGCTCAAACACTCGATATGAGTGGCGGATATCAGAGCACGAAAATCGAGTATTTACTGAAAAAAAATAAAATACAAGATAATGGTGATATTGAATCAATGAGAGAAGACACCGAAAATAATAGTATTTCGTTAATTGAAAAAAACTTAGATCGTCGGTTTAATAATCGCCAATTTAGAATTAATCATAAATAGCTAAAAATATGAATACTATATTCTTTATGATTATCAAACAGTATTTTTGATTCCAATTTCATAGTATTGATATTTTACAGCACTGCGGTTGTTCTTGATAAAATGACCCTCTAGCACTGTTTTTGTTTTATCACTGAATCAAGCATCGTGTCATATTGCACGGCTTAAGCCATATTATGGAAATTGAGCACTTATCTAATGCCGAGTGTTAATGCTATCCCATGAGCATTATCGCTTGATAAATAGCCGATTCCAGCTTGTACTTTTACTTTGCTGCCATAAATATTCATGGGAGTTTCTAATGCTAGCGAAGTATTATTAATAAAGCCGAATGATAGCTCTCTATAGTTATTTCCATAGAACCCACCGATGTCATTCGATAAGACTAGACTGAAATTCCTGCCATTTAAGTGGATTAGGTCAGTCATGACGTATTCACCACCAATAGACCATGTACCTGTACTGCTATTGACGTTAAGTTGTTTTTCATTTTTAAAACCGTTCGCAAACATATATGCCAAATGTCCGTATATATTTATTTCATCATTATTGTCCAGTTTATTGGTGTTTTTTAGTCCAACTTTAGGTGTTACGTGAAATGAGTTGAGATCCCAATCTAATAGACCTTCATCACGTAATATTTCTCTCATTTGCTGACTACCATGAAATGAGGATTTATTACTCATATTTGCATAACCGAATTCAAGCTCGTTTTCTACGCTAAATCTTTCATTTATTTGGTAGGTAACTTTGGGTGCTGCCGAGATACTAAAAATATCCCACCGAGCACGTAGGCTACCGACAGAATCCACATTGACGAGAGAAGATTTAACTTTGAGGTAATTACCTTTTAATTGCATAGAAAAGGAATAATCATCTTTTACATAAAGGTTTTTGAATTCATAGGGTAAAGAATATTTTTCATAGTTAAATCCGTCAGAATTCAGTTGGGAAGCACTAATGTCATCGGTTAACGAAAGCGCGAGCAGTTTTGCGTAACCTGAATTTAAGTTTTCATCACTATAAGCACTACTTGTAAAAATGATACAAAGCAAAAGTAATTGTCTAGAAGATAATAAATTCATTAGTCATGCCCCTTAAGTGAACAGTAAAATAACAAGTTTTTTTATTTTTCATTTGATTTTCAAGTTGTTATTGTAACTCTTCATTGAAAAAACAAAATAATAACGGCGAATAAATTGAGATAGTCAAGAAACGCGCTAGTGCTATATTACATTAACTTGCAGTAAAACAAATTAAACTCAACATAGCTATGATAATTATTTATTATCAATGTTATAGATTGCCGGCATGATTTCCTGTTCCTCGAGATTAATTTGCAGGGTGTTTTTCTGTTTACGGTTATGTTGATATATAAATCAACTGGTTAGCTTCATTATTGACTTTTAAGCAAAAGATTATTGAGCGAATGACTATTTTTAAAATAGTCCTAATGTCCTATTCTTTTTAACATCAAGTTATCAAGAACATGATTAGTTCTGATAGTTAATATGAATAAACTTAAGAGAGATAACACAATGACTGTTCCTATGATGGGTGTTGGTACGTTTCGTTTAAAAGATGATGTTGTGATTGCGTCAGTAAAAAATGCATTAGATGTTGGGTATCGTGCGGTTGATACGGCTCAAATCTATGAAAACGAAGCTGCTGTTGGGCAGGCAATTGCTGAAAGTGGTATTGCACGCGATAAACTCTATATTACAACCAAAATTTGGATTGAGAATTTAAGCAAAGATAATCTGATTCCAAGCCTGAAAAAAAGCCTGAGCGACTTACAGACAGATTATGTCGATTTAACATTGGTCCACTGGCCATCTCCAAATGATGCGGTTTCTGTTGAAGAGTTTATGCTTGCGTTATTAGAAGCGAAAAAACAAGGTTTAACTCGTGAAATTGGTGTATCAAACTTTACCATTCCATTGATGGAAGAAGCGGTCGCAGTTGTTGGTGCGGAAAATATTGCCACCAACCAAATCGAATTATCACCTTATCTGCAAAACCGCAAAGTGGTTGAGCGAGCAAAAGAATTAGGTATCCATATTACATCTTATATGACACTGGCTTACGGCAAGGCATTAAAAGATGACGTTATCCAGTCTATTGCTCAAAAACATAACGCAACTCCCGCTCAGGTCATTCTGTCATGGGCGATGGGTGAAGGTTACTCTGTGATCCCATCATCAACCAAGCGTGAAAATTTAATCAGTAACCTAAAAGCCATAGAATTACAGCTTGACCAAGAAGATCGTGATGCAATTGCAAAACTGGATTGCAATGATCGTCTCGTGAGCCCTGAAGGCTTAGCGCCTAAGTGGGATTAACGATTATTCCCGTTGGAAAGCCATAATCATGGCTTTCCAATCTGGTCTAAATAGGTCGTCAGGCAGTCAATAAAAGCGCGAGTTCGTTGGCTGACAACCTTATCGCTGTAATAGACAGCATGAAATGGCAATGGAATAGGCAGAATCTCATCAGGCAATAATTCAATCAATTCTCCACGTTTAATCCCTTCGTTCACCATAAAGTCAGACAAACAGGCAATTCCTTCGCCATTAACACACAATTGCAATAATGTTTCGCCACTGTTTGATGATATTCCATCAGCAACATCAATTAATAGCCCATTTTCGGTGTTAACTGGCCAAGTATTGAGTGACGTTGGCTCTGTAAATGTTAGGCAAGTATGGTGGCGTAAATCGGCTACAGACGTGATTTTTTCGGCTGTTTCAATATATCGGGGTGAGGCCACTATTTTACGGTAACTATTAAATAAGGGGCGGGCACGCAAACTTGAGTCTGCTAACTGTCCAGCCCTGATTGCAATATCCACTTTACGTTCAATCAAATTAACAAATGTCTCAGAAGAGACGAGTGATAATTCAATGTTGGGATATTGCTGCCGAAAAATAGCAACAAACGGAATAAGGAGATGCAAAGTGACTGGCGTTGCTGCATCAATACGCAATAATCCTTTTGGCGAGCTTTGTGTATCAAGGAGTTCATCCTCAATGGTTTGCATTTCCTGCAACACATTTTTCATTCGTTGAAAATACAGTTCACCTTCCGCAGTAAGATCAATTTGTCGAGTTGTTCGTTTGAGTAAATTGACGCCCAATTTCTCTTCCAGCTTTTTGACCGTTCGGCTGACCGCAGAGTTGGCGATATTTAGCTTATCCGCGGCTTTTGTGAAACTTTTTTGTTCAACGACTTCAATAAATACATGTGCTTCGTCAGATGTAGCCTTCATTCAAAGTTCCTTTCAGATCTGAGGTGCTTAACGCGTGCCAGCTCATATGATCAATAAAAAATGCGTATTTCGAGAGGGATGATAATACAGTGAGGGTGTGCTTGTCGAAAAAACCAACGTATACGTTTGATGGTGTACGTTGGATGCGTTGTTTTATCGAATCTAACAACAAGTAACACAATACTAAATAAAACAATAGCAAGTAAAACGACAAGGTATTAAAAGGTCACTACCGTTTTAATGTGAGCGTTTTCACTGTGTAATAGCGCTTGAGGAAGTTGCTCTGATGAAAACGTATCGGGAATAGGACATATTAAGTCGCCCGTCATTATTTGTTTGATTAATGCTTCTCCTGCCAGCATTAATTGTGTTATTGCAAGTGGTTCGCCAAACTGATGAATGGCTGCCAGGGCAACTTCGTGACCAAGCCCTGAAACTAATACGCTTTCTCCGCTATTCACGGGAACTTTTTCAGCGGATTGCCAGGCCGTGAGTAATGGGCATGGCACCGCTGCCGCTAATGAAAATGACATTTCTTCCGGTATCATCATCACACTATTGGAATTGAGGATGGTATATTGGGCAAAACTACCGGGTTTTAACAAAGGGGCATGGTAGCAAACTCGGCAGCTAATCAGCTCAGGCGCTACATTATGTCCAACAGACACAATAATACCGGCTCCATCAACGCCTGGGATATGCCCCGAAGCCCAGTTGAGAGGGTTACTCTGGATAAATTTGTAGTCAACGGGGTTTATGCCTGCTGCAGCATTTTGTATTAAGATCTCATTATCCGCTAATTCTCTTGTTATCGAGGTACGTTGGATAACGGAATGCTGAGAGGCATCATATTGCCAGCTATCGTATTCTATGCTTTTTATCATAATATTCTGATTTATATTGGAAATAATAAAAAGCCCCTGTTTGATGAACAGAGGCTATTGTGAGTCACTTATTTGGCTGTCGGGTAATCGATATAACCCGCAGCACCACCACCAAAGAACAATTCTCTTATTGGTTCATTCAGCGGAAGGTTATGTTCTAATCGATAAGGTAAATCTGGATTGGCAATAAATGGACGCCCAAACCCTATCAAATCAGCTGAACCTGATGCTAATGCTTGCTCTGCACGCTCTACAGTATATTGCCCTGAGTAAATCATTGTGCCGTGGAAAACAATACGCAATGCTTCTTTAAAGGCCATTGGCATCACTGGCGCATCTTCCCAATCGGCTTCGGCGATATGAATGTAGGCAACACCTATCTCATTTAAGACGGCGGCAGCGGCAAGATAAGTTGCTTCTGGTGTCGCATCTTCAGAGCCCATCAGCGTGGTCAATGGTGCTAAACGAACGCCCACTTTTTCACTACCAATAGCATCGGAGACGCCTTGTGCCACTTCACGCAGAAAACGCAATCTGTTTTGCAATGAACCACCGTATTCGTCATCGCGTTGATTTTCTCGTGAATCAATAAACTGATTGATTAAATAACCATTCGCAGCGTGTAATTCGATACCATCAAAACCGGCTTCGATTGCATTACGAGCAGCTTGAACATAGTCTTGAACAATGCCTGCAATTTCTGCTGTTTCAAGGGCGCGAGGCATGGAGTGTTGAACCATCTCTCCAACGCCATCTTCAGGTCCACGACCTTCAGTATCCACAAAGACTTTAACCCCTTTAGCTTGAATAGCGGATGAGGAAACAGGGGCGGCATTATCAGGTTGTAAAATGGTGTGGGAAACGCGCCCAACGTGCCAAAGCTGTGCGAAGATTTTACCGTCCGCTTGATGAACGGCATCGGTGACTTTTTTCCAACCAGCAATCTGTGCTTGCGTGTAGATACCTGGCGTCCAAGCATAGCCTTGCCCTTGGCGACTAATTTGAGTACCTTCGCTAATGATTAGCCCAGCACTGGCACGCTGAGCATAATATTCAGCCATCATTTCAGTGGCGATATCGTCTTTACCGGCTCGTGAACGAGTCATTGGTGGCATAACAATGCGGTTTTTTAATGGTAAGCCACGTAAGTTATAATGCTCAAATAACATGATTCTGCTCCCGTATTTATCTCTTGTTAATCTGTCTTAAAACGTAATTAATTCATCACTACATGACAAAAATATAATCAATTGCAGATGTAAGATAAACATCACTCACTACAATACACTTTTGCGAAAAGTCGAATAATCACGATTCATCACTGCATTTTGAGGCGAAGGGCATCTGGGGTGGGATTCGCGTTCTAGCGTGCGCCCAAGTCTTTGTAGATACCCAGTATGTTCAAGTTGGAATATTAGAAAATTAGCCCCTCATTACGGAAGGGCTAATTGTGATAGGCGAATTAGTTCGTTTGTGTTTTTTGCTGATGTGCATTTATCAAAACGATAATTAATGCTAAGGCTGCAATAATTGCCCCCATGACCGGAACATAGGCATAAGATAATCCGCCCGAAATCACAGCGCCTCCCGCAACGGCACCAATGGCATTTCCAAGGTTGAATGCACCAATATTCACGGAAGAGGCTAACCCTGGAGCTTCACTTGCCACACGCATCACTCGCATTTGTAATGGCGGGACAACACCAAAGGTAGCGGCTCCCCATATGACCATAGCGAACGCAGCACCTATTGAGTTTTGTGCTATAAATGGCATTAGTAACATGATGGCGGCAAGTAATAGTAAAAATCCTTTTAACGTCCCATCGACAGAACGATCTGAGAATTTCCCACCTAAATAGTTCCCAATTGAGAAACCGACACCAATCAGAACTAACATGACCGTCATCACGCCTGTACTCGCATCTGCAAGATACTCAAGTACTGGGGCTATGTAGGTGTACAATGTGAACATGGCACCAGCGCCTAATGCGGTTGTTAAGAGTGCAAGTAACACTTGTGGACGCATCAACACAGATAGCTCTTGTTTAACATTAGGACGCACGCCAGCATTGCCTTTAGGAAGTGATATCCATAGGAAAATCATCGTGATGACCCCTAAACCGGCGGTGATTAAAAATGACGAACGCCAACCTATCGTATTCCCTATCCATGTCGCAGCGGGAACTCCCCCAATATTCGCGATAGTTAATCCCATAAACATCGTGGCAATTGCACTTGATTGTTTTTCTACAGGAACAACGCTTGCAGCAACGACGGCCCCTAACCCGAAAAATGCACCATGATTTAAACTAGTTAAAATTCGTGACAGCAATAAAAATTCATAATTGGGTGCAAGCGCAGATAAGACGTTTCCAAGCGTAAATATAGACATTAAAATAATTAGCGCTTTTCTTCTTGCCTGATGAGATAACAGTAATGTCATGACTGGGGCGCCCACCATCACACCAACGGCATAAGCGGTAATGAGCATCCCTGCTACAGGGATAGAAACTCCAGTGCTATTTGCGATAACAGGCAGTAGTCCCATTGGGGAAAACTCTGTCGTGCCGATACCGAATGCACCGAGCGCAAGGGCAAATAGAGGAAGATTAATTTTCATTATTGTCTCGATAATAAGTTAGAAATATATGACTAAATTTCGTTAAGTATGTCACAAAAAATTAAGGGGTTAATTATCCAAATCAGCAAATGATTTCTATTAAAATCGCAATAATCAATGGAAGGATTGTTAGCGGTGTTTAAATGTGACTCATTGAAAGAGGGAGATAAAATGGCGTATCGTCCCTCATTTTATTGTGACTATTGGTGAAATTCTGGCAAGACAGACAGACTAATGTCTTCTAATGTTTCTTCTATTGGGCGCTCATTACGGCGAAATTGTAAACCAATGTGGTTAACACCTGCGGCTTTCATTGCGGTTAACTCTTTGATCAATCCATTTCGACCTGTTTTTACACCAAAACGGTGGCGTTGGATTGGCGCGTTTATATCATCAATAAAATCAAGATGAATAAAGCTGACATACGGCTTACTCCCCGCAACATTGCGCCATAGTTTAACCCTTTCGGTGTGATCAATTGGGGGACCTGGGTAGGCAAGCCAACCTTGCATATGTTGTCCAATCCATTCCGGCGATTGCTGAGCAAGTCCCGCGACAAATAATGGGATAGGCTGATGTTCCGGTAAAATTTGTACGCCAGTGGGTAACTGTGCGTCTTTTTTTTCAGTTAGAATATCAACATGTTGGCGGAATAATTTACCTCTATCAGGGTAGTTGACATCAAAAAGGGGATACTCAATCGGTCTATCTCCACTCGCGACACCCAGTAATAAGCGCTCATGACTTAATGTTTGTAGTGTTGCTGCTGATTTTCTAACTAGCCAAGGTTGGCGTAAAGGCAGAACAATCGCGGCGGTGCCAAGTAAGATGTTTTCAGTGATCCCTGCGAGGTAACCCAGATAGGAAAATGGCTCAAATACCTGAGCAGCATCACCAAAGTTAGGGTCATAGAAAGGGACATCTCGTACCCAAGCTGCGCGATAACCTAACTTATCCGCCAACTTAACCCTAGATGCATGTTCTTTCATATCCGGTACGCCAAAAGGTCGATTTTCTTGTTGACGTTTTATTTGTCCTGTTGAAGACCAATCATTATCAAGGGGTAATTCGATACCAATAGAAAATGATTCATTTATAAATTGATGAGTATTCATAATTAACCTTAAATAAGAAATAGAGTTTAGATGTGATTATTTTCTGGATATGACATCTGAAGTAAATATGAATAATGACAATAATATTTTGCGATAAAAGCAAAGGTAGCGGCGTGGTACATGCTTGGGAATTTTTTATTATAATTGATATGTCATTGTCTATTGTTTCTTTATAAAGAAAAGACTATTGCAAATAAAAGAACAATCATACATTAGTAACATACTATATTAAAAATAACAGCTGTTTTATTTTTAATGAGGTTAGTGATGACAGAAAAATATTATTTCTTGGGTAAGTCATTTGAAATTGAAATGGATAACGGATTGCAAGTGAAAAACACCTATACGACTGACGGTAAAACCGTGACTATTGAGTTTTTAAATGGTGATTTAAAAGGTTCTATAATGCATGTCCCATATACTGCTAAAGCAGTAGATGGAGATAATTTTTTGATTTCTTGGCAAGAAAGCGACAATTCAACTGTTGTGCATTGTGATAATTTTTTACTCGGTAAGTCATACGCTTATTATACGATGATGAATGGTCAGTTCTTTGTAATCGAAGGTGTTATTACAGAGTTGAAATAAGTTTTTATTTAATAAAAAGCCCTTTACAGGGCTTTTATTGTAATCGTATTTTTATTTAATTAATACTGCGCTGACTGTTGCATAATTTCCCATTCTTGCGCTTGTGATTTTATAACCCGAAGCACCTGCTTCTTGCGCTTTTTGCGCAATAATAGCTTCAGCAGAGGAAAGTGTATCACTCGTTGCGGTGACTGATTGAGCAAAAGCGCCGAATGAAAAAATAGACAAAGTCATAGCGGCTGCTAACATTTTTAATGTTTTCATTGAATAATATCCTTTAATTTAATTGACCTAATGATTTAGGCGATGAGTACAGTGTATTCTTTTTGTTGTTATTTAATAGCGTTAACTTCGCAATACTCTTTTCTTAAAAAGAGAATAATCGTTATTATTATTAAATATAGACAGATTAAATAAATTAAAAATTTGATTTTAATGCTTCTAAACCATCTTGATAAATACCCGTAAATAATTTTACTGCTTCTTCATCACTGACATTCACGGGTGTAAAACGTCCAGTCCATTCAACATGAGATACATGTTTATTTTCAGTTTCATGCACACTGATATTCGATAAATAATTAATGACAGGGAAGGGCGCTTGAATAATCGAATAACTATAATTTTTACCTGTGTGGTCAAACGCTTCTAACCGCTCAATGACAGTACCACCGTCTGAAGTGGTTAAGCTTCTCACGCGAGCGCCTTCACTCATCACACTTTTAGGTATAAACGGAAGCCAATCAGGAAGCGAATCAAAGCCTCCCATTAATTGCCAAACTTGTTCAGGCGAAGCAGGAATTTCGATAGAAACCGTTGTATTAGCCATAATAATTTCCTTTGATTTTAAAATTCGTTACATTGCAAGTGTATCTACAACACCACCATCGACACGCAATGCGGCGCCGGTTGTTGCAGATGAAAGGGGGGATGCTAAATACACAGCAAGATTAGCCACTTCATCAACATCTGCGGCTCTTTGGATTATGGAGCTTGGACGTGCGCTTCTGACAAACTCATCCGCTTGTTCTCGAGCCGATAATCCAGATTTCGCCATAGCATCCGTTAGCATCTCTTTTAATCCATCGGTAAAGGTTGGTCCTGGTAGGATTGCATTCACCGTCACACCTGTTCCAGCAAGGCGCTTAGCGAGACCATGCGATACTGCGAGGTTAGCGCTTTTCGTCACACCGTAATTGATCATGTCACTCGGTATTGCAACACCCGATTCAGAGGAAACAAAAATGATACGCCCCCAACCTTGTGAAGCCATGTGTTGTGCGTAGTGACGTGACAAGCGCACACCAGAAAGTACATTAATATTGTAAAAATCTAACCATTCAGTATCTGGAACAGTAAAAAAGTCATTGCTGTTAAAAATACCCAAATTATTAATTAAGATATCGGCAGTCGGCTCTTGGTTAAATAACACCTTAGCGCCTTCTTCTGTCCTTAAGTCAGCGATCACCGAACGTAATTTTGCTTCAGGTACGCCATCTTTAATAGAGTTCATGGCATTAGTGACACTGCTCTGGCTACGCCCGATGATCACGACCGTTGCACCTGTTTTTGCTAAGCCACGCGCAATACCAAGACCAATACCCGATGTTGAGCCGCTAACAATAGCGACGCGATTATTCAAATCTAATTTCATATCAATCCTTAAAGATGAGTAGGTTATGCGTACTTACTCATTGTTGCGCAATTAACGAATGGGTAACGGTGCGTTCGCGGCAATCAAACCTTGGCGCTGCATTTCCAACCAGAATTCAGCTGGGATTTTAGTGGCTAATGCGGCTAAATCATCCGCCATACGACCTGGACGGCTTGAGCCTGGAATCACAGCAGCAACGGCTGGGTTAGCTAATGAAAATTGCAATGCGGCAGCTTTAACATCAACATTAAATTGCTGAGCAATTTGATAAATTTTCGCCACTTGCTGATGAATAGCAGGAGAGGCTTTTTGATATTCAAAATGCTCGCCGCCGACCAATACACCGGAGCTGTATGGACCACCAACAACGATATCAACGTTGTGTTCTAATGCTTCGGGCATCAGTCGTTGAAGTGCACGACTGTGATCTAATAAGCTATAACGACCCGCTAATAAGAATGCATCTGGTTTTGGCTCATCTAGACCCAGCGTTAACTCACAAGGCTCGACGCGGTTAACCCCTAAGCCCCAAGCTTTAATCACACCTTCTTCGCGCAAACGAGTCAACGCTCGGAAAGCGCCTGTACGTGCGGTATTAAAATGTTCTAACCAGCTATCTCCGTAGAAATCTTGTGAAGGGTCATGGATCCAGACGATGTCAATACGGTCTGTTTTTAAACGTTTCAGACTATCTTCTATAGAGCGCAACGTTGCATCTTCAGAGTAGTCATTCAGAATTTTGTTTTTCAAACCATGTTCGAAAATACCGTCTTTTTCCCCGAAATCACGTTTTGCTGGATCTTCCATCTCATCTAGCATGATGCGACCCACTTTGGTGCTCAACACATAATCATCTCGTGAATATTG
Organism: Providencia sp. PROV033; assembly: GCF_028484855.1. Classification (NCBI taxonomy): domain Bacteria; kingdom Pseudomonadati; phylum Pseudomonadota; class Gammaproteobacteria; order Enterobacterales; family Morganellaceae; genus Providencia; species Providencia sp. PROV033. The sequence goes on from NZ_JAMPSW010000048.1 coordinate 26,678, forward strand.
AGATAGTGCTTCCCCCATGCGGATCTCAGATAAACCGGAACCATACAGTGGTGCAGTATCGAAATAACGAATACCTAAATTCCATGCTTCATGTACCGCTGCCAGTGCTTCATCATCAGGGATAGCTCTGAACATGTTACCGAGTGGTGCACCACCGAAACCAATTTGGCTAGGCAGTAGTTTTTTAATACTCATATTGTTATTCCTTAATAAATTAGATTGTTATCAGTAACATAATATTTCAGGACAGCGTGCCATCCTGTCGTGGTGGAAATATTAGGTTGATTTGTTCTGACATGATAGGACATAATTTGTCTAACTTGAGACATTAAAGGAATCAACTATGATTGACCTGCGCCAACTCAACTACTTCGTTGTTGTAGCAGAAGAGGAACATGTTGGGCGTGCAGCGGAGCGTCTGCATATCTCCCAATCCCCATTAAGCCGCCAAATTTCTCAATTAGAAGAAAGGCTTGGCTTAATGCTTTTTGAAAGAAGTCAGCAACGGATCCGTTTAACGTCTGATGGACAAACGTTTTTAACGGAAGCTCGTTCACTTCTCACTCACGCCAATCGCCTAGAATCTTTAGGTCGTCGCTTAGGTCGAGGAGAAGATGGTGGGCTATGTGTGGGTTACATTGAAAATGCCATGCATTCAGGCGTTCTACCTAGTTCTCTGAGTGTGTTGAGGGATTCGCGCCCTGATGTGCATATTGCGCTTTATAGTCAAACTCCAGAACGCCAATTAGAAGGGCTACGTCAACGCAGCCTTGATTTTGCAATGGTTGATACACCGCCTGAAGGTAAAGAGAGTGAGTTAGAATATTTTCAAGTACTCAATGATCATATGCTCGTTGCGATACCTCATCATCATCCTCTTGCTGAAAAAGCGGAGATCACCCCTGAAGACCTCACCGCCCAGCAGTGGATTTCCGTCTTACACAACAACGATAATTCACATTCGAGGGATGATTTTGTTGCTGCTTGTGTGAAAGCTGGGTTTCGACCGGATATTCGGTTAGAGGCAGAAGAACCGTTAACTGCATTAGGTCTCGTCGCTGCGGGTCTTGGCGTCACATTGATACAAAATGGTTTGCGGTATAATTTACCGAAAGGGGCTATTGTACGAGAGGTGCCTTGGATGAATATGACGACTCAGCTTTGGGCTGTGTGGCATAAGGCAAATTTACGCCCGTTGGTTATTCATTTTAGGGAGATCTTAAGTCAAATCCAACATGACTAAATTGATATGTTAAATCGAGAATATCAATAGCCACTTGGTATTGTGTGAAATGTGTTTTTCTATATACAAAATATGACGTCATCTATAGCCGCAGGTACCAACATGATTATTCAATGCTATAACGATAAAATAAGTGAAAGCAAAATAGATGAATTGACTCGCTTATTATATGAATGTGTTCTTGGTGGTGCGAGCGTGGGGTATACCCATGCAGAAACACAGATTGATGACATGAGAAATTATTGGATTGGCGTTAATGGTGCATTAACAACACATGCTTTTAAGCTCGTGACGGTGGAAGTGAATAATCAAGCTGTCGCTACTGTAGGATTAGATTTATGCTCTAAATTAAATGGTAAGCACCGAGGTGAAATTTGCAAATTACTCGTATCACCTCGCTATAGAGGCAACGGTTTTGCAAAACAATTGATGAGTAGAGTTGAACAAATTGCGTGGGAATCAGGGTTAACACTTCTCACACTGGATACGGTGACTAAGGGCATGACGGTCAATTTATATCGCTCTTTAGGATGGCAGATCAGTGGTGAGATACCTCAGTTTGCATTATCAGTTAACGGCAATTTGGAATCGACGACACTGATGTTCAAGCTTAGGCCATAAAACTTAAATTCAATCTTATCCATTATTATTGATATGAAAATAGATATAAAACCCTACAAACCCAGTGATGCAGCAGAACTGCATAAAATATTTTATACCTCCATTCATTCTATAGCTGCTTCTTACTATACGAAGGAACAACTTGATGCTTGGGCACCAAAAATGTTCAAGGCTGAGGAATGGCAAAATAAAATGGATTTATTAATGCCATTTGTTGCTTATAGGGGGAATGAGATTGTTGGCTATGCGGACCTTCAAGATGATGGGTATATTGACCATTTTTTTGTTGCTCAGCCTTGTTGTGGCATTGGCACTGCACTGATTCATCAGATTATCAACGTAGCCCAATTTAAGAGGATTAATAAATTATGGGCTCATGTGAGCTTATCCGCTGAAATGTTTTTTAAAATCAACCAATTTGAAGTCATTAAGCGGCAGAAAGTGACTGTCAGAGGAATAGTGCTTCATAATGCGGTAATGGTGAGAATGTTATAACGATGGTGGTCTCTTTATGGTGATAAACAATATATGGCGATCAACAATGGCTAATAATAAACCCTAATAAAAGCGTATTTTTTCATTACATAACATTCTAAATAATGTGGCTTATTTTCAGCAACCATTAAGCCTTGGTAAATGTAAAAGGAAACATTGCTATATTGATAGCTACCTTTTTGTGAATACTCCATCTCTAACGTTTTTGTTTCGTGATCATCATGCACGGAATTCAATTCTGATTCTGCAGTATATAGCCTACCCATATGTCATTTCTCACGCCTAATAGAGGTATTTAATGCCAAGATTTAGAGGTTTCTAGGCACTAACCAATAATATTGATCTCTAAATTAGACTAATTCATAACAATAAGCATTAATTGCTAATGAATAATAATCTAAAAAAGATGATTTTTTATGTATTATGTTTTTAAATCAAAAAGTTAAATATATCACAGTACTGTTGGATTAATTGCATGATTAAATTGGATTATTTTTAAAAGGTCAAAATTAACAAATAATATTTATAATTGTTTTTATGCAGTTTTAAAGATAAAAAAATGGAGTTGTGAATATAATAAACACTATTTACTATCAGTTTACGAATGATTAACAAATAATATAA
>NZ_JAMPSW010000049.1:0-29355 GCF_028484855.1 Providencia sp. PROV033
GAAGCAAGATAATAATTTATAAATAATGAATACCACTAATTAAGTATATTGATAAACTTGAGGCTAATTAATTAGCTAAATTAGTTTTGAATAAATTTCTTTTAAAAAAAACGATAAATATATTTTGAAAGATGGGACTGAAGCAGGGAGTTATGTTTCAAAAAGTAACAATAGGGATTTTTTTGGGGATTATCTTATCATATTGATAATAAATAGTTTGCTTGTTTTTATGGCGATTTTTTAGGGGGGGGTACTGCATAAAAAAACGTGATTTTTCTCACATAAATAAATTTACTAGTCATCATTAGTTTTTCTCATTGTCATTCCCTCGATGAAAGATCTATATTGCGCTCAAATTAGCCTCATCTATTTAATTTCATCACTGCACTAGTCGCTAAGGTATATTCATTTTTGTGAATATTGCTATCGTCATGACCGACGTCTTGCAGCGCAGAGTATTTATTTTATTTTTGGAGAGTGGGACGTGAAAGAGTCCACCATTTTAATGCGTAAAAGCGACAATACCTTTGTACCTGTTGCAGGCTTAACCCTGTTTGCTATTGCATCTGGTTACCTGATGAGCTTAATCCCACTATCGATGGGCAGCTTTGATATTGATACTCAGTATGCGGGCTGGTTAGCGAGCGCCTACTATATTGGTTTATTGATTGGTTCAATGATGATTGAACCTGTGATCGCAAAAATTGGTCACCGTCTCTCTTTTATTGGTTTTCTCGTCATGCTGGCGGTTACCGTTATTTTATTGCCATGGACGCCAACCATTGAAGCATGGTTACCTAACCGTTTAATCGCAGGTATTGCGGTGGCGGGAATTTTTGTGGTGGTAGAATCGTGGTTATTGATTGGCGATAACCCTAAAGAACGTGCGAAGCGATTAAGCTTTTACATGACCTCATTATATGGCGGCACGACGTTGGGTCAGCTCGCAATTGGTGTTATTGGGACTCAAGGGGTTGTGCCATTTATTGTTGTATTAGGTTTGTTGCTTGTCGCGATTTTACCGCCATTGCTTGTGCGTCAAGGACAACCTGCATGTGGGTTGCACCAGAAGCTCTCATTGAAACAAATTACGCGTTTAAGTAAACCCGCAATAATGGGCTGCATGGTCTCTGGAATTGTAATGGGCACCATTTATGGATTAATGCCGCTGTCTCTGAAAAATGATCACTATACAACTGACCAAGTCGGGGTACTGATGGCATCGATCATTTTGGGTGGGATGCTGATTCAGCCCGTGATCAGTAAGTTGTCGGTGATGATGAGCAAAACATTGTTATTGGCGATGGTGTCACTATTAGGCGTATTTGCGATGGGAATGATTTATATCTCAACAGATTACGTGGTGATGATCGTGGCATTAGCATTACTGGGAATGTCTTCATTTGCCTTATATCCCATCGCCATTACATTAGCGTGTGATAATTTAGACTCATCTTTTATTGTCGCTGCAACGCAAGTGATGTTATTTAGCTACAGTGTGGGTTCTGCGATGGGACCGATTGCGGCTGGCACATTACTAGAACAACATAGTGGGCTAACCAATTTCTTCTTTATTGTATTGTTAGTGACTGCGATTTATATGTTGATCGCAAGTTTACGTCGTAAAGCGAGCGTCTTGGCTAACTAATTGCACTTGGTAGTGAAAAATAAAACGCGCTATTTTGACTCAGTAGCGCGTTTTTTATGGTTATTTTTTCTTACTTAGGCTGGCGAGTGTTAGCTCTGGCTTGAATGTGTGAAGCATATTGGGTGTCGTAATTTTTTGTTCCCATAATTCGCCCAGTTTAAAATCCCAAGAAAGCGGGGTAATGACGGTGCGTCCTGCATTGGGAGCAAACGTGAGCTCGCTAAAATAGAGCTTATTTTCAGCCATTAAAAAATCAGCTCGGCAATAATCAAATGGGATCACCAAAATTTCGGCTAGCCTTAACATCTCTCTAAACTGAGTTGGTTCATTAATAGGCTCTAACATTTGAGGGTAGCCAAAACTCACTGGTTGTAGCTGCCAATCGGTATCATAAAGATTGATAAATTCAGTACCGTCCTCATCCGTATAATCGATTTCAGCGTAAACGGGTTTACCTGAAAAACAGTGAATACGGCAAGTTTCAGGCACTAGCTTTCTTGTTTTCTGCTCAAATAAATCAATGTATTCTTCGCAAATAATTTGTGAAGGAATATTTTTATAATGGCGTTCACGAGTAATGTAATAGAGATTCTTCATTAAATGGAACGACAACTTATCTTTGGCTTTTTGTAAGTCAAATTTGGATTTATCCGTGCAAATAATGCTACTACCACTGTCGTGAGTGCACTTTAAGACGAAACGTTGCGGAAGTTTGGTTAAATCAATTTCATCCACATGCTGATATGTCGCAAGAATCGGCACGATATGTTCTTGTCCGATAGTCTGTGTGACATATTCGCGCACGGCAAGCTTGTCAGCGAATTGACTATGAAGTGGATTTCGGTCGTGAATCATTCGAAAATTCACTTTTTCATTAAAACTTTTCGGTGAGTTAAAATTGGGGTAATAGCCTAATTTTTTGATAAATTTACTCGTTAGGTAATTTTTATCACTCATAATAAATGTGCGAATTTTTTTTAGGAAATATTCTGTTTTTTTCATAAACAAGCAACCATTCTTAATAAATTAGTATTTTATTAATGTTTTTATAGTTTGGATTATATTAACCACTATTTAAATGATGACTAAATGATAATAGCAATCACATTGCTAATATTAAGAGTTCCTTAAGAATTCTGCTTGGGTGTAATATAATTAAATGATATTTAAGATAAATTTAATTTAGGGTAAATCAAATGATTAAATTTCAATTTAGTATATCAACTGTTTAAGTTTTGGGGTGATTAATTTTAAAATTAAATAATTATTTCATATTCTATATTTAAATTAATTATTAATCATATAGTGTCAATGCCTGAAATCTTAAAGTAATTAAGAACAGTAAATAGAGTAAAAATATTGAGGATATTTAAATACTTTGCCAATAAGTTGATTTTAGTTAATTTAATGTTAAATTTCTGATGATATCAAAATATAGATTGCTGAAATGAATTGTGTGATAATCATCACACATAACTATTCTTTCAATTATTATTCAATTATGGTCATTCGCCCGCATCAACACTGGTTTTTTAGGTTGTTTGATTGGCACGGTTCCGTGCTGTCTAAAATTACCTTCAGATTATCACTTAATATCATGATGTCCATTGTCGCTATTTTAATCTATCAATGGTACGAGCAATTAGGAATACATCTCACAATAGCCCCATTTAGCTTATTAGGGATAGCTATCGCTATCTTTTTGGGCTTTCGAAATAATGCCTGTTATAGCCGTTTGGTTGAAGCAAGGACACTCTGGGGCTCAATATTAACGAATCAACGTAATATATTAAGAAACATCAAAGGATTATTACCGAATGATCCATTAGCACACCGCACCTTTGCTAATTTACTTATTGCATTTAGTTGGAGTTTAAATCACGAACTCAGACGAACAAATCCAAAGGTTGATTTATATCGGTTGTTACCGCGCGATGTTTTCTTAGATGTGATTAAAAGCCCATATCCCACCAGCCGAATCCTGATGCACATCGGTCTTAGTGTTGGGGAATTACGGGATAATAACCTGATTAGTGACGTTCTTTTTCAATCCATCAATAAAGATGTCAACGGATTGTCAGAGGTATTAGGGGGGTGTGAACGCATCTCTAATACGCCAATCCCATTTGCTTATACATTGATTTTACAGCGCACAGTGTATCTTTTTTGTACGTTACTGCCATTCGCATTGGTGGGAGATTTACATTATATGACGCCTTTAGTCTCAGTGTTCGTTTCCTATACCTTCTTGGCGTGGGATGCATTAGCTGAGCAATTAGAAGATCCATTCGATGTACTAGACAATAGCTTACCATTGAATGCGTTATGTACAGGGCTTGAACGTAATGCCCTTGATATGATTGATGCAAAACAGTTGCCGCCACCGGCTAAGCCAAATAAATATTTTAATTTATTATGATAGTAAGGCCGCAAGTTATAGCTTGCGGCTTCTGTCGTTAATGGCGCAGATACACATGGGGGGTCGCAGTTTCAGGATGAGGTTGTACCCCTAAATCCGCTTGATACCATTGCGTTAAATTCTCAGTGGTTAACACGTCCTGTGGTGTGCCTGCCACCACTAATTTCCCTTGATGAATGAGGTAGACCTTATCGGCATATAATGCTGTCAGGTTTAGGTCATGTAATACGCAACAAACGCCTAGTGGTCTTTCGCGAGTCAGTTGATGCAAAAGCCGCAAACTGTGTTGCTGGTGGTACAAATCAAGGGCTGAAGTCGGCTCATCGAGGAATAAACAGGCTGGGGTTGGTTCAGGCTGCCATAATTGCGCTAATACTCGAGCCAGCTGAACGCGTTGCTGCTCGCCACCCGATAATTGACGATAATCTTGATGGCGTAGTGGGGTACAGTGGGTCTGAGCCATCGCAATATCAATAGCTTGTTGTTTATGCTCTGAACCATAAGGTGTCCTTCCCATTGCAACAACATCTTCAACACTGAAAGCAAATTGCAAGTGACTTTGCTGTTTCATCACGGCGCGTTTTTTTGCAAGCCCTTGAGGATCCCAATCGGACAATAATCGACCTTCGATATGGCATTGACCTTGAGTAGGCTGGGTGTAGCCAGTCAATAATTTCAGCAGGCTAGATTTACCTGCGCCATTAGGACCGATAATAACAACCATTTGATTTTGCTGTATGGATAGGCTGATATCGTCGATGAGTGTTCGATTATTAATACGATAACTCAAGTTGTGGGCTTCGAGTAACGGGGGCATCAGTTAGATCCTTCCTGCGGGTTGGCGAAGTATTAGCCATAAAAAGTAAGGGCCGCCAATCAATCCGGTTAATAAACCAACTGGAATTTCAGCGGGAATGGCTAAAGTACGAGCCAGTGTGTCGGCAGTTAATAGCAAGCAAGCGCCTACAATGGCTGAACCTGGAATTAACCATCGATGGTCAGGTCCAAGCGTCATACGAATTAAATGGGGAACGACGAGTCCAACAAAACCAATAACACCACTCATTGCGACGGTGCAGCCAATTAATAATGCGCTGAGGAATAACAAAATAAATTTACTGCGTTCAACATTCAGCCCCAAATAATGAGCGTCCTCATCCCCTAATTGTAAAATATTCAAGGCGTTACCTTGCCATAGACAGAATAAGCTGGTGGGAACAATGACGCTGGCTGCAATAGTGAGTGATGTCCAATTAACATTGCCTAATGACCCCATCATCCACAAGCTAAATGTGCGTAGCTGTTGGTCATTACTCATGTAGCTGAGTACACCAATCAATGACATACACAGAGCATTGATGGCGATCCCTGCCAGTAAGAGTCTTGCCAAATTCCCATTAGACATCCGATTGAGACTAAAGATAATCAGGGAAACCGCTAAACTACCGACAAATGCTGCGCCCAGATGACCGTAACTGAGCATTAATGTGGGTAATGAAAATGGCAAAACAATAAATGCAGCAACGCACAATGCCGCACCGCTGCTGATCCCTAAAAGACTTGGGTCCGCGAGAGGGTTACGAAATAGCCCTTGCATCATTGCGCCCGAAACCGCGAGCGCTAAACCCACTAAAATGGCAAGCAACACTCTGGGTAAACGAATAGTGAGCCAAATTTGCCAATCTGGATCGGTGGATGGTGCGAATAACAGGGTTGTTAGAGGTAGATTTATCGCCCCTACTGTAGAGGCAGCCACAGTGACTGCCCCCAGTATTACCAATAACATAAAGATTTTAACAAGAGGGTGCTTAAAACGACTCATTGGTTTTTTTCTAACGCCTCTCTCAGCTGTTGCATGACTTTAGGTGTGCTTAAGCTGAAGCTCAGCATCCCTGTATCATCTACCACTAAAATTGCACGATTTTTGCCAGCAGGAGTGAGTGCTAATCCCGGTAATTCCCAAACTTTATCAATACCACCAAGGGATTTTATCCCTTGCTCAGAGACCACGACTAAATCCGGTTGACTATAAATAAGCCCTTCTTGGGAAAGTGGGCGATAGCTGGTGAAGTTGTTCATTGCATTTTGCGCACCCACAGCGGTTATCATGCTATCGGCAGCGGTTTTTTGTCCTGCCGCCATCGGTTGTACACCGCCATGGCTCATCAGAAAAATCACTTTTTTATTTAATGGGCTAGTGGGTACCGCGAGGAGCTCAGTATTAAATTTCTCGACGAGCTTTTCCCCGTTTTCGGGTAATCCTACCGCCTGCGCGATAGTGGTAATTTTTTCAGGAATGGCTTCTAATTTCGGCTTTCCTGTTACTTTAATTACCTTAACACCACTTTTTTCGATTTGGGTTAATGCAATTGAAGGTTGAGAAAGTTCACTGGCAAGCACTAATGTTGGGCGTAGAGAGAGTACACCTTCTGCATTTAACATGCGCATATACCCGACATCAGGCAGCTTCGTTGCTTGCTCTGGATGTAAGCTACTGCTATCGCGCCCAACAAGATTATTTTGTGCACCGAGTGCATACACAATTTCGGTGACATCACCGCCGAGTGTCACTAAACGGTCAGCAGCGTTGGCAACAAAAGAAGCTGCCAGAGTGATGGTCATTAGAAGCCATTGTTTCATAACAAATACCTAATATTAGATTCTTGGCAGGGACATAACTTGCTGGCACCAGTGCTCTTGCTCTGGAGTGCCTTCAGTGCGTTGTCCGTACATTTGCGCGATTTGATTGCCTTGATCATCAAACACTTCGAGGCTTGTCACAAAACCATCTTCCGTTGGTTTACGCGTAACCCAACATTCAGCGACGCCATTTTCAATCATGTGTAGGGTGAAATCTGGGTTGAAAATATTCAACCATTTGATATCAGAACCTTCAGTTTGATGAGGCATCAAACGTTTGATTTTCCCTGTGAAAATTTGCACACACCCACGGTTACCCACGAAAATCATGATTTCATTTTGATCTGCTAAAGCGGTATTCACTAACTGACTGAATGAATCATTCGGCACTTTCCAAGCTAAATCATCGCTGACTGCACTAAAGACTTGCTGACGGCTTAAGTTATTTTTCTTTAGTAAAATGAAGAATTGGTGAACATCCGTCATATTGCGCCACTCTTGCTCGAGCTGTTGTTTTAACTCATCGCTGATAGGTTGTGGGTTATATGGCTGTGCTTTTTCAACAGTTAACAATGGGTTTTCTGTGGACATGTATTTTTCGATAAGTGCATTCCATGCATCCATATCGGTATCATTGGTGGTATACACTTTATGCAGTGCATCACCGTGTTTATCGAAGAATTGAATGCTGTGGCGTTCGCCATGCTTAGCGTCTTCGGTTAAAACAAAAATACTGTCCCAATGCGAGAAAAACATGCGCAGATCGAGTGCGCCAGGGTTAAGAATTAAACCGCCATGAGGACTAAATCTTGCGTTTTCATAGCGTCCAACTTGCTCATGAACCACATATTCATTGCGCGTAATGGCTTTGACTGGACCGACAGCTTCCAAGGCAGTTAATAACGTTGGCGCATCAATGATAAGGCGTTTTGCCTTATCACGCCCAACGCGGCTATGCAGTAATTCCCCTTCAGAAACATTTAGATAAGCAGCGAGATCTCTCGCATACTTAGCTTTATTATCTGCTTTGGCTTGTTGATAACGTTCGAAAAGTGCTGAATTCACAGGTTTCTCCTTTATGTAGTGTGAATTACCATTGGAAGCTGACGAGCAGCTTAGCATTACGACCATCTTGGGGAATCCCCTGAGAGGAGTAATACTCTTTGTCAAAGGCATTTCCTAAAACGACACTGGTGTCTAACCCTTTAAGACTTCCATTACCTTGATAATTTAAATAGAAATCATGAACGGCATAGCCCGCTTGTTGTTTTAGCTTGGATGTTTTATCGAAATCGGTATGGGTCGTGAACTCACCTAACCAACCCACAGAAAAGCCGCTGTCTGCGACAGGAATAGAAAGATTACTGGTCAGCGAGTCTGGTTTAATGGACTCAATAGCATTGCCAGTGTGTTCATTGATTCCAACGGTGTGGTTGTAAGCAAGACCCCATGCAAAGTAGTCAGTGGTATAGTCCAGTGAAACGTCGGTTCCCCAAATTTTGGCGCGCTTAGTATTGATGGACGTGGTGTAGTTATTGTCCCAATTAACGCGGTCTGGATGGACGTAAGTATTAATATAATCCTTGGCTTTAGTATCAAAATAACTCGCTTTAAAGCGCAGGTTATCCCGTGCCATGAGCAAATCATCAAAGCGTAAGCCAAAACCATATTCCGCAGTACGGGTGGATTCAGGTTTTAGATTGGGATTTGGACGCCAATAGTTGGAAATTGGGCCGCCTTTGAAATGGAGGGAATCGTTATACATCTCCATCATCGTTGGTGCACGGAATGCCTCGGAATAGGAAGCAAATAGCATGGACCATTCTGTTGGCGTAATACTTACAGCCGCTTTTGATGACCATTGATCTGCGTTGACATCTTTGTTGCCTTTTGCGGTGGATTTATAGTTGTCATAACGCGTCCCCAAAATAAAGGACACAGGCAGATCTTTTAAGGTGATTTCATCTTGAATAAAACCGGAGGCAAATGTGATTTCTGCATCAGGGAATTGCGTGGTTGTGGCGTAAGGTGTCTGTTTTTGGCGATAAGCTTCGGTACCGTACGTGAAGTTATGCGCAGCTAATGGTAAATCGTAGACATTGGAACGATTATCCAGTTTGAGTCCGTAGGTTTTTTGGCTACGTCCTTCATAGTTGGATTCCTTACCTTTAGAGGTGATATTCACATCAGAATAGTAAGGGGTGACTTTCAAGTTAAGCCATGGGTTATCATTTGGGTTAATCTGATAAGTTGCTTGAAGATCACGTTGGCGAGTCGTGCGATTCACCTTTTTATTATCATTACTGGCGCTGAGCTGTTGCGGATCTTTTGGCTCGTAAGCATCGTTATTGTAATAACGAATTTGTCCTGAAAGGGTTTGCGAATCATCCAACTGCCATGTTCCTTTACCCAGCATATTGGCAATAGTTTCTTTATTGTCCATCTTCTCGCCACCACCAAGACGGGTATCACCGACTTCTTTGGTCACAAAGCTGAATAATCCATCAAAATCCTCTGTGCGCCCAAATGTTGAGCCGCCAAAGCCAAAACTGTGATCTCCCGTAGCGCCTTGCGTAAAGACACGGAATCCTTGATTTTGCCCTTCACGCAGTAAATCTTTTGCATCCACAGTTTCCCATGCGATTACGCCGCCCATGGCTCCGCTTCCATACAGTAAGGCAGATGGGCCACGAATAATTTCCACTTGCTTGATAAGCGCAGGGTCAAGGAATGTGCCGTTAATATGTCCGGTATCGGTACCTTGGCGGATGCCATCAACGAGCGTCAAAATGCCACGACGGTCAAAGCCTCGCATACTGATATCTTGACCATTAGTTCGGCTAGTCCCTGTGAGTGCAATTCCTGGAACTTTACGCAAAATATCATTAGCGTTAGTTGCTGTTTTGGTTTCTGGTGAGTCATTTTTAATGACGGTCACCATCATAGGGGTGTTGAAACTATCTCGTTCGTTACCCGTGGCATACACGGTCATCACATCATGGTGATTGCTGGCGGGCGTTTTTTCAGTCTGTGCAGTTGCCATCAGAGGCAACAGGGCGCTTGCCAGCACAGATAAACGTAAGACTTGAGACATACAGGTGATACTCCCTAAAAATTATTAACTCTTTGATGAGTGAAATACAGGATTAAGAATAGTTTTATCATCAGAGCGTTATGGCGTGCTTATAGGGTCTTGAGACGGTGACGCTTTCAATGGAATAGGTGAAAAGGGGTATTTGAACCCAATAAGCGATGATAGGGTTCGAAAGTGCGCCTTGAGGTTATCCAGATTTACAGCAGCAAAGCCCGTAATAAACACCATAAGAAACTGTGTCCTGATGTATAGAGTTAAGCTGGCTGCCTAGTATCATGACGTAGGTGGCTTGCGAGATAGATTGTATTTTTGAAACAAACTGCGTTGTGAGTACGAAAAAACTACTTAGTTAAAATTAATTTACCCGTACGGGTTTGTCGTAACTGATAAATTTCACCACGATGTTCAATGGCAATTTTGCCCGATGAACCTAATAATTTTTGGCTTTCAATCAGCCCATTTTTGACTGAGTAATCTGCCAATGAGCTTGATTTTGTGGTTTCGTCAATAAGTTCAGAAAGTGGCTTGGTCATATTATTCACCACATAAAATTTACTGGTAATAAGAATGATATTGATAATTATTATCTTTAAAAAGATTGCTAATATCAAGTGATTTTCACAATCCACCAACAAAAGAGTTACATGGTAAATGAGTACTCTATTTATGATTCAAATAGGCAGTTATTTTGCTTTTTGATGATGGATTGAACTTGACCTTCAGATCACTCAAAAGTATTACTACATATTGGCTTTTAATAGCTCAATACACTCTTGTGCGCCGCGTTTGAGTACCTGACCTTTTAAACACACTACATGAATGGGGAGTGCTAATCCATTTGGTGTATTTTGAAATTCTAAACGTTTGAGTGAACCTGCTTTTAACTCAGTTTCAACTAATGACGTGGGTAAATTTCCCCAACCCATTCCTTTTCTGACCAAACCCAATGCCATTGTGAAACTGTCGGTACGCCAATAATGGCTGGAAACAATGGAACGGCAGTCACTAATTGGGTGATGAGAGCTAGCGACAATGATTTGGCGTGTTTGCACAAGATCTTCGATGTAGAGCGCACGATTATGCTCAATTGAAGGATGATTGGCACTGATAGTGGCAATGAGCGACTCATAACCAATACATTGGAATTGCTCTTGGGCATTGATATATAACCCGCCAAAAGCAATCGCTAACTGGAGGCGCTTACTGTGCAATAACGGCAAAATATCATCCTGAGGGGCGGTAATCAGTTCAACATGCATCAAAGGATAGCGCTGGCTCAGTGTGTGTAATGCATCCAGTAATACATTGGGATTAATTCCTTCCGCAACACCAATCGTCAGTGTACTTTCTACCCCTTGTGTTAGCTCTCGCGTGAACACATTCAGCTGGCGTAAATTATCAACAATATTACGCGCGTAAGGGGCAAGAGAAAGGGCCTGTTCAGTGGGTTTAGGCTCCCGTGTATGCCGCTCAAACAATGAAAAACCTAATTCAGCCTCAAGGTTAGCAATGGCCATACTGATGGCAGAAGGGACTCGGTGTAGTGCTCTTGCCGCAGCAGAAAAGGAGCCTTTATCAAGTACAGTTAAAAAAATCATGAGGTTTTCGCTGTTAAATGGCATATCTCACCTTTCAGTTTTATTGATAGTAGCTGACTTTTATTATCATTAATGTTGATTTAATTTACCAGCTTTCAGTAAACAGAAGGCGAGATAAAAGATGCAGGGTATTAAACGTAAAGTGGTTTTTATTACGAGCTACGAAGTGATTGGTTGGATGATTTCATCGTTGGGATTGGCATTGCTTTCCGGTAATTCGGCCGGAACGACAGGGCCATTGGCATTAGTGATTACGACGATAGCGGTGAGTTGGAATTTTGTTTTCAATGTGGCATTTGAATATTGGGAGTCCAAACAAAAATCCAGAATTAGAACCTTTAGACGCCGTCTTGCCCATGCCGTGTTATTTCAGTTGACGCTGGTGGTATTTTTAATTCCACTGATTGCGTGGTGGTTATCAGTATCGCTTTGGCAGGCATTAGTTCTTGATTTTGCACTGATTATTTTTATTCCAATTTATACTTTCTTCTTTAATTGGGCATTTGACAAAATTTTCGGACTGCCAAAATCTGCGTTGGCGCAGGACGAAACCGTTGCATAAGACAAGGCGATGATTGCAGGATCATCACCTTATCTATTAGGGTTATTTGACACTAAAAATCCGATGATATCCTTTGGGATTCAAGCGTAAAAATAGCAGTAATGTAACGATCACTAAAACAAAATGGAGTAGCCAAACTGGGGTGAAACTGTGGCTAAATTGCTGCAATGAGGCGGCAATTAAAGGTCCAAATGCTGCGATAATAAACCCGCCCGCTTGCATTAAGGCGGTAAGGACACCGGCACTGGCAGGGTGAGCGATATGGTCTAAAGAGGTAATGATGGTTAAGGCGAAGCAGCCACCTAGCCCGCACCCCAGCAGCCCGACCCAAAGTAATGGTAACGTGTTAGGAAATAGAATTAACCCAGCAAATCCGCAGGCTTGGCTCACCAGTGTGACGGTTAACCAAAAACGGCGATCAATATTATGAGAAGCCAACACCGGAATCATCAGCGCGGCTGCGGCTTGGAAAATGGTTAAAATAGCGACCAGCGAACCACTTTCCGTTGCACTGAATCCTTGTTGTTGAAAGAAAGGCGCCAGCCACGTTACTACCGTTGCGTAACCTGCATTCACTAAGCCGAATCCCGCCATGAGTAACCACGCTCGAGGTTGCTTAAGATAATTAAAAACACTGAGCTGCGTTGTGGCATGGGGCATTTTTGACGAACGGATATTCACGATGATGGCAATCAAGGCGAGTAAGGCTGGAAATGAGAGCCATGCAAGTCCGCTCTGCCAGCTTCCAGAAAGGTGTGTAATCAGTGGTGTCAATTGAGCACCCAGTGCGCCTCCTACCATTAATGTTGCGGAATATAGCCCCGTCATTGTTGCCATTTTTTGCGTGAATGAAAATTTTATCAATCCGGGGAAAACGGCTTGAATATAGGCAGCCCCTATACCACATAAGAATGCTGTCAGTAATAATGCATTCGCATCAGAAACAAATAATCGACAAAGAGAGCCGACGAGTAGAAATAACATCGCGAGGCTAATACCCAGCTTATCGCCTAATTTCTGATTTAAGGCAGGCACTATCAAGGCACCAAACCCCATCAATAGCATAGGAAGCAGTGTTAACAGTGAAACACTCTGATAGCTCATTCCTGTTGTTTGAATGATATTGTCGATGACTGGACCCGGTCCCGTCATAAATGGGCGCAGATTGATCCCGACAAGGGCAATCGTCAGGATCAAACCAAAAGACGCGGGAAGTGATTTTTTTATTTTCATGAATGGTGTCGCTGCCACCGTGTACGATATAAGGCAGACTGTGTTTCATCTTCCACGATGATGGCACCAAAGGGGCGTCTACCCTCTGCCACATTATCCGCGGCAAGGGCAATTGTGCGCTGTAAAAATTGTTTATCGAGCATAGTTTGTGCACCTGACTTTTCAAGTATTCAAATACGGTGATGGGCGAGCTTACACGATGCCATTTCAAGCATGTCCATCGAATCTATTATTTCCTTTAATCCAATCAAAAAAACCGTGATATTTCAAAATCAAATAACTCAGTTCAGGGGATTAATTGAATGAATTCATTGCGTCACGTCGTGTTGCTGAAAACCTTTGATTCATCAGAGATGGTCTGTGTACAGGGGAGCAACATTAGTTCGCGATGGGTTTTAGCAAATCACTATAAAGCTCAGCTAAAATGCCATTTTTCATAAACTCTTTTCTAATCCATTGTGTGACTAGCCCTGTTGCGGAGTGCTGTGTAGCGAGTAGCATATGAGAATCCTGCCTTGGATTTTGAATTTGTTTGGTGACTAAAACACCGTTTTTAACGTGCTCCTTCACCATATAGTCGGGTAAAAAACCGATGCCTTCCCCTAAAATTTGGCATTGGCACTTGGTATTAAAATCAGGTACCTGAATAGCTTCTTGTCCGTGAAGCAACCAGCCAACACGTTTATTGATCGTGTGGGCGGTATCTTCCACCATGATGTTTGGATAAAGACGTAATTGGCTTTCCGCGATGGGTTCCGGCATTAAGGCTAAAGGGTGGCTGGATGCGATGGCAAATTGCCAGTGAATAGCGCCAATTTCCGTATAATCAATACCTCCGCCATCCATGAGTGTACCCGGAGCACCAATCGCAATATCGGCATGATTGTTAATAATGGCATCCCAAACCCCGTTATAGACTTCGGTGGTGACTGTAATTTGGCAAGTACCAAACTGTTTTTTTAAAATTTGCAGTAATTTTGCCGTATGGTAAGGGGTGTAGATCAACTGATTAATACAGATACGAACGCGAGCTTCAATGCCTTGCTCAATAGAATCGATGCTTTTTTTAATCAAATGAAAGTTATTCAGAAGATCAGTCGCTTTGCGATAAAAATAGTATCCTGCTTCGGTTAACTCAATATTGCGCGTATCGCGAATAAATAGCGAGACGTCTAAGTAGGTTTCGATGCGTTTTATCGTGTAACTCACCGCGGATGTGGTAATGCCGAGTTCTTCAGCCGCTTTACTGAAGCTGGCAAATTTAGCGGCGGTGGTGTAGGTCAATAAATTCTCTTCAGTAAATATCGAGTTCATGTAGATTATTCCATTATGTGCGAAAATTCACCGAAATCGCTGTTTCTGTGAATAAAATTCAAGAGCTTAAAAAATAGACTGTTTATTGATTGTTTTGGATAAGCAAAGACAGGGTGGCATATCTGCTTTAGCGCTTCAATAGTATTTAATTTATGTCACGACAAAAAGCCACTTATTAAATGATTATTTATATCCAAACTGCTTAATATTATTGAATTTAATAGTGATTAATGGATTCGGTTTTATCGAGATAATAAACATAAAAATTACAATGTTAACAATTTGGAAACCTTTGATTTGATGCGCATCACAAAATTGAAGAAAGAATAAATTGGCAAATCGATTAACAAGATAATTTGGTTGAATTGTCTATTAAATAAACAAAAAAACATCATAAAAGGTCGGTGAAGGGTGCTTTTCCGCACAAAAATGGTTGATTGTTGAATTTAAATCAATAATTAGACGGCCGATTGATGAATTAAATTTAAATGGATTCTATTTATTAATGGCAATTGCTATGCTCTAACCATTCTCAATAATCTTTAATTCATATTTAAACTGGCTATCTGGAAACTTAAAATAGCTAAGTGTGGAGAGCGCTATGACAGAAAGTACACTCATTCAAGATTTTCTTAAAGCAGCGGAACAAGGTCAATTAGATATTTTGAAGAATTGCCTTGAAAAAGGTGTTGATATTAATAGCACTAATCGCCAAGGTCGAACGGCGATTGTGAATGCGAGTTTAAATCAGCATTATGAGTGCGTTTCTTTTCTGATTAATGCTGGAGCAGATATCAATAAACAAGACCAAACATGTTTTAATCCATTTTTATTAAGCTGCCTGAATAATGATTTAACATTATTACGCTTAGTTTTACCGGCTAATCCTAATTTGGATCTGTTAACACGTTTTGGTGGTGTAGGGATTACGCCAGCGAGTGAAAAAGGGCATGTTGAGATTGTCCGTGAACTATTGGAACACACCGAGATTAATGTCAATCATACCAACTTCGTTGGTTGGACCCCTTTACTTGAAGCCATCGTACTTAATGACGGTGGTGAGAAGCAGCAGCAGATTGTGAAACTATTATTAGAGCACGGTGCTAATCCACACATGACTGATAAATATGGTAAAAAGCCATTAGAGTTAGCACAAGAAAAGGGTTATCACGAGATTGCTGAATTATTGATTGCAGCGGGTGCATAGCCATCCCTAAGGGGGATTGTGAACAACGATCAATCTCAGCGGCAAATCATTTATGGGCTAACGGCTGACGCGCATTTTCTTCATCTTTTGCATCAGCCATCATTAACAGGGAATGTAGAGCAAGTTTTTAATAAAGCCATTAATTTTTCGATTGATAACCAACTTTATACCTTGCTTGGCTCGCAAACGGATAATGCACCGAATAGCTGCCGAATAATTAATAAGGATTTTTTACCGTTAAATATAATGGCGGGGGATTCTGTTTTTATTTTAAATAATGAAATCCATATTAGTGAAAAATATGCTATTTCATTTTTATTATGTAAGAAATGGAACCCACCAACGGTTTATTTTATTAATGAAAAATTAAAAGAAGAAAAATACCGTTATTTTCTTCAGTCTAAAATAAACGAAATTGATTCTATTTTAAATGATAAATCACATTCTCTGTTTAACTACCAAGGAGAGAACTGTTTTTATCTTGAATCATCAAAAAAATTAAATGAATTACGCTCCAGATTAATTAATTCATTTACCAATAAACGGCACCAAGCATTGACTAATATTGTGAGCCAGTTTGTTGGGCTAGGGATTGGGTTAACACCTTCAGGAGATGATTATTTAGTGGGATTGATGGCTTTTTTGTTGTTGAAACACCACCCTGCGAATGCCGTCTATCAGAGCTTTTATCAAGGCATTGCACAAAGCAAGGCGAATACAACACCTATCAGTGCCATTACGTTAGAAAAAGCATTAAACCAAGAGTATCGCGAAAATATACATCAACTGATCCAGTGTTTAGTGGATGGGCGAAACGAAAATATTTATCCAAAAATTTTAGAGATTTTAAATATCGGGTCCAGTTCAGGTTGCGACATGCTATTTGGCATTCGTGATGCGCTGTTTCTGACCCATTATTTCGGAGAAACACATGTCGACTAAAGTTGTCATAAAGAAGAATACCTATTTTGATTCCGTATCATTAATGTCTATTTCCACCAAGGCAAACCAACTGGAAAATGTTGAACAAGCATTCGTGGCGATGGCAACAGAAATGAATAAAGGTGTTTTAAGAAACTTAGGTTTGTTAACACCGGAATTAGAAGAGGCAAAAAACGGCGATTTAATGATAGTAATTAAAGGCCCGAGTGAAGATGCAAATGACGCAACACTTATTGCCATCGAGGAACTTTTTAATAAGAAAAACCAAGGTGGCGGTCAGCACGAAGCCAAGTACGCCACAATTAATTCAGCAAAAACGCATATTCCAGAGGCTAACTTAGCCATTATCTCGGTGAATGGGCAATTTGCGGCTCGTGAAGCGCGTATTGCACTTGAAAATGATCTTAACGTGATGCTGTTCTCCGATAATGTCTCGATTGAAGATGAGCTGGCTCTAAAACAGCTCGCTAGCCATAAAGGTTTATTGATGATGGGACCCGACTGTGGGACGGCGATCATCAATGGTACCGCGTTATGTTTTGGTAACAATGTGCGTCGCGGTAGCATCGGGATTATTGGCGCATCAGGGACGGGAAGCCAAGAACTCAGCGTACGTATTCATGAATTTGGCGCTGGTGTTTCCCAGTTAATCGGGACGGGTGGTCGTGATCTGAGTGAAAAAATTGGCGGCATCATGATGATTGATGCACTGAAAATGCTGGATGCAGATGATGAAACCCAAGTTATTGTACTCATTTCGAAGCCACCAGCACCTATGGTTGCCAAGAAAGTGTTAGAACAAGCAGAAAAATGCCATAAACCAGTGGTGGTTTGTTTCTTAGGTAGCCAGCCATTACCGGATGACAAACCAGGCTTAACATTTGCTCAAGGTACCAAAGAAGCGGCACTGAAAGCCGTGTTGCTGACGGGTATTCGCAAAGAAGATTTAGACCTCCATCCTCTCAATTTACCTTTAATTGATGAAGTGAGAGAGTTACTGAAACCGGAACAAAAATACATTCGTGGTTTATTCTGCGGCGGAACGTTGTGTGATGAAGCGATGTTTGCGGCGTTAGAAAAATACGATGATGTTTACAGTAATATTCAACCTAACCCTGACTATCGCTTAAAAGATATCAACAAAAGTGTTGCTCATACCTTCCTAGACTTTGGTGATGATGATTTTACCAACGGTAAGCCACACCCAATGATTGACCCAACAAACCGTATTGAACGTTTACTGCAAGAAGCCCGTGATCCGGAAGTTGGCGTGATCATGATGGACTTTGTTCTTGGTTTTGGTTCTCACGAAGATCCGGTTGGCGTGATGATTGAGGCTATCAAAGCCGCCAAATCAATAGCAAAACAGGATGGTCGTGAGCTGGTGATCCTCGGTTATGTATTGGGCACTGACCAAGATACGCCATCGATGGATGCTCAAGTCAAGATGCTGACTGATTCAGGCGTGATCTGGGCGAGTAGCAGCACCAATACAGGTTTATTAGGACGTGAGTTTGTTTGGAAAGGGGAAAAAGCGTAATGACTTCATTATTTAAACAACCATTGAACGTAATTAATATTGGCATTGAAATGTTCAGTGATGATCTGAAAAAACAGCACGTTCCGGTGACTCAATTGAACTGGACGCCGCCAGGTCAAGGTAACGTAGCTGTGATCCGTGCGCTTGACCAAATTGAAGGTAATGCCACGTTACAAGCGAAAATCGCCGCAGCGAATGCGCAAGCTCTTGAACGCATTATTCAGTCTCAGCCTGTATTAATCGGCTACGACCAAGCGATTAATGTGGTTCCGGGTATGACGAAAAACACTATTCTACACGCGGGTCCTCCAGTGGCTTGGCAGGATATGTGTGGCGCGATGAAAGGGGCAGTGACGGGCGCACTCGTTTTTGAAGGACTTGCGAAAGATTTGGCGGATGCAGAACGTGTAGCTGCTTCTGGCGAGATCATTTTCTCCCCATGTCATGAGCATGATTGTGTGGGTTCCATGGCGGGTGTGACATCGGCATCGATGTTTATGCATATCGTTGAAAACAAAACCTATGGCAACCGAGCGTTCACCAACCTGAGTGAACAGATGGCAAAAATTTTACGTATGGGCGCCAATGACCAAAGTGTAATTGACCGCTTAAATTGGATGCGTGATGTTCTGGGACCTATGTTGCGCGATGCGATGAAAATCGTCGGTGAAATTGATTTACGTTTAATGCTAGCGCAAGCGTTACACATGGGTGATGAATGTCACAACCGCAATAATGCGGGAACAACCTTGTTGATCCAAGCATTGACGACGGGGATTATTCAAACCAATTTCTCGGTCGCTCAGCAAAAAGAAGTCTTTGATTTCGTTGCAAGTAGTGATTATTTCTCAGGTCCAACATGGATGGCAATGTGTAAAGCGTCAATGGATGCAGCGCACGGTATCGAGTACAGCACAGTCGTGACGACCATGGCGCGTAATGGTTATGAGTTTGGCTTACGTATTAGTGGGCTACCAGGACAGTGGTTTACTGGGCCTTCACAGCAAGTTATCGGTCCGATGTTTGCAGGGTATAAACCGGAAGATTCGGGGCTGGATATTGGTGACTCAGCGATTACGGAAACGTATGGTATTGGCGGATTTGCGATGGCAACGGCACCGGCTATCGTAGCGCTAGTTGGGGGAACGGTTGAGGAAGCGGTCGATTTTTCTCGCCAAATGCGAGAAATCACTCTTGGCGAAAACCCGAATGTGACGATTCCATTGTTGGGCTTTATGGGCATCCCGACAGCGATTGATATCACGAAAGTTGCGGCAAGCGGGATTCTACCGGTGATCAACACAGCTATCGCGCATAAAGATGCGGGTATCGGAATGATTGGGGCAGGGATTGTACATCCTCCGTTTGATTGTTTCGAAAAAGCCATGCTTTCTTACGCGAAACACTATGCCTAGTTGTTATTTAGCTCAATATTAACTAAGCAAAAAATAATGCCCGATTTCGGTCGGGCGATAAAAATAAAGCAACGCATTCCCTGAATTATTCAGTGGCATAAGAGATAGACCGTCAACAACGTGCTGCTTATGGTGTGAGGGGAATGGGAGTAAGAATATGAGTCTATTAAATGTTAAATGGAAACGTGGTGATTTGGCGGCTTATTTTGGTTTGATGACCAATAACCTCACGAACCTACTCACCATGATGGGCTTACTGATTTTTGTTGTCGGCATCCCAGCGGAAATTGTTTATGGTCGTATTGCCCCTGCATTTGGTTTTGCAGTATTACTTGCCAGTGTGAGCTACGCTTACTTTGGTCAGCAAATGATTAAGCAAACAGGGCGAACTGACGTCACAGCATTACCATCAGGTCCAAGTGCACCTTCTATCTTCACGGTCACGTTTTTAGTTATCATGCCGGTTTATCAAACCACGAAAGATCCTGAATTTGCGCTGCAAATCGCGTTGGTTTGGTGCTTTGTTGAATCGATGATTTTAGTGGGCGGATCTTTCTTGGGTGAAACCATCCGTAAAATGATCCCTCGCACTGTCTTATTATCTTGCCTATCAGGTCTTGGATTACTGCTACTGGCAATGAACCCGATGTTGCAAGCTTTCGAAGCACCAACGGTTTCCTTTATTGTCCTGCTGTTAATTTTCATTAACTGGTTTGGTAAAAAACCTATTTTTGCACGTATTCCTACCGGATTGTTACTGCTTATCGCGGGGTCAGTCTTGGCGTGGGTTTCTGGGTTGCAAAGCCCCGAAGCGATTACGGCATCCATGGCATCATTTGGCTTTAACCCGCCAAGTATTCATGTGGATAGCTTCTTCCAAGGTTTACCTCACGCACTGCCATACTTGGCCTCAGCGGTACCTTTAGGTTTAGCGAACTATATCTTCGACCTTGAAAATATTGAAAGTGCTCATGCCGCAGGTGACGAGTACAACACACGCAAGGTGATGTTAGCAAACGGTTTATCTTCAACCGTGGGCGTCGTGCTGGGCAACCCATTCCCTGTGACTGTGTATGTGGGTCATGCGGGTTGGAAAGCGATGGGCGCGAGTGTGGGTTATACACTAGCATCCGGTATCACGATGTTTATCGTCCCGTTATTTGGTATTGGCGCATTTATGCTCGCAGTGATCCCAATGACGGCCATTGTCCCTATCTTAGTGTTTATCGGTGTAGTGACCGCTAACCAAGTGGTGCGAGAAACACCGAAAGTCGAAGTGCCTGTGATTTTTATCTGTCTATTCCCATGGATTGCGAACTGGGCATTGACGATGGTTAACAGTGTCATGGGAGCGGCAGGGACATCTGCAAGCGCGATTGGTACGGAAGTTCTGTTACATAAAGGCGTTTATTACCAAGGTCTGGTTCATTTAGGTAACGGCGCACCACTGGCAAGTATGTTATGGGGCTGTATCGCTATCTTCGCTATCTTAAATAAACCATTACGTGGTGCGATTGCAGCAGCAGTCGGTGCGGTTTTGGTCTTCTTCGGTATCATTCACTCTCCTGCAGTGGGCATTGCGACAGGATCAACATTGATGTTTGTCTACGCATACCTCATGATGGCCGCTTTGTTTGTTATCAAACATTTTTTAGATGGTCGCCAAACGGTGGAGCAGCAACAAGCTGAGAAAGCTGAAAAGCTCAGTAAATCAGCGTAATACGCCAATCTTTATAGTGGGTGTACACAGTACGCCCACTCTCTGCCAAATTTTCGGTATCAGGATAGTTAATCATGAAAGAACTCGTGGTTGTTGCCATCGGGGGCAACAGTATTATTAAAGATAACAGCAGCCAATCCATTGAAGCTCAAGAAAAAGCAGTTCAAGAAGTGGCTCAGCACATCAGCGATATGCTTAAAGGTAATTACAATATTGTGCTGACTCACGGTAATGGGCCGCAGGTAGGGTTGGATTTGCGTCGCGCTGAGATTGCCCATGTGACGGAAGGCCTACCGTTAACACCTCTGGCTAACTGTGTAGCAGATACTCAAGGGGGTATTGGCTATTTAGTCCAGCAAGCACTCACTAACGTATTAGCTCAGCAGCAGCATCGCCAAGCGGTAACTGTCGTGACTCAAGTCGAAGTGGATAAGAATGACCCTAACTTTGCTGCCCCGACGAAGCCAATTGGTGCGTTTTTCAGCAAAGAGCAAGCTGAGTTGTTGCAAAAGGAGAACCCAGACTGGCATTTTGTGGAGGATTCGGGACGTGGATACCGCCGCGTGGTGGCATCCCCTGAACCGAAGCGTGTCATTGAATCAGCGGCCATTCGCACATTGACCGAACATGATTATGTGGTTGTGGCGGCAGGCGGTGGTGGGATCCCTGTGGTGAATAATGGACAGGGCGGTTATCAAAGTGTGGATGCCGTGATTGATAAAGATTTATCGACGACATTGCTGGCTAAAGAGTTGAATGCCGATATTTTGATCATCACCACGGGCGTTGAAAAAGTGTGTATTCACTTTGGCAAACCGGAACAAAAAGCGCTTGGTGAAACTTCCACGACGGATATGCAGCGTTATATGGCAGAAGGACATTTCCCTGCGGGGAGCATGCTACCGAAAATCGAAGCCAGTTTATCGTTTATCGCTAATGGCGGTAAGCGCGTGATTATCACGACTCCTGAAGCGCTGCCTGCGGCGTTACGCGGTGAAACAGGAACCCACATTATTCAAGGCTGAGTCTCACTCGACCTCACGATATGAGGTCGAATTATCGATGATAAGGAGTTGCTATGGATGTAGAACAATTGTCGGGCAGAAGAGAATTTCTGACCACGAGTGCAAAAGTGGTAGCCGCTTGTACATTATTAGGAGCGATGTCTGCGGGAGCAGCGCCACAAAATGTACCGCAGTCTGGTGTTTCTCGTATTGAGGATAAGCATTATTATTTAGATGATGCATTACTGGAAACGGGCTTTAACTTCCGTGATAGTACGGTGATTGGGACACAAACTGCGTTACAAACCATCGAGATTAATGATGGGAAAATTGTGGCGGTTTTACCTAACAAGCAGCATCCTAACTCAGCGTTGAATGCCTATAGTGCACAGGGTAAATTGATGCTGCCTGCATTTCGAGATATGCATATCCATTTGGATAAAACCTTCTACGGCGGACCTTGGCAAGCACCGCAATCCCGTGAAGGTAAAACCATTATGGATATGATCACGTTAGAGCAGAAAATGTTGCCTGAATTGCAGCCTTTCACTCAGGAACGCGCGCATGCATTGATCGATCTGATTCAATCCCATGGTTCGACCATCGCGCGCAGTCATTGCAATATTGAACCTGTTTCTGGATTAAAAAACCTTGAAGCACTGCAAACGGTGTTGGATAAACGTCAGCAAGATCTCACCTATGAAATTGTGGCTTTCCCTCAACATGGTTTACTGCTATCAAAATCAGTCCCTTTGATGCGAGAAGCGATGCAAGCGGGGGCGCACTATGTGGGCGGGCTAGATCCGACCAATGTTGATGGGGCGATGGAAAAATCCCTTGATGCGATGTTCCAGATTGCACTGGATTATAACAAAGGGATTGATATCCATCTGCATGAGACAAGCCCGGCAGGACTTGCCGCTATCAACTATATGATAAAAACGGTGGATGAAAACCGAAGCTTGCGTGGCAAGGTGACAATTAGTCATGCCTTTGCATTAGCCATGTTAAATCCTGAAGATGCCGATGCGATGGCAAAACGCTTGGCTGAGCAGCAGATCACTATAGCCTCGACCGTGCCTATCGGGACATTGCATATGCCATTAAAAACGCTGAATAAAAATGGTGTGTTTGTGATGACTGGGACTGACAGTGTGATTGATCACTGGTCGCCATTTGGTCTCGGGGATATGTTAGAAAAAGCCAACTTATATGCGCAGTTGTACACGCGTCCGGATGAGTTGGCATTATCTCGTTCCCTTGCCATCGCCACGGGCAATGTATTGCCGTTGGATGAAAAGGGCCAGCAAGTGTGGCCAGCAAAAGGCGATGATGCCAGTTTTGTGCTGGTGGATGCCTCTTGCTCAGCAGAGGCGGTTGCGCGTATCTCTCCAAGGCAAGCTGCGTTCCATAAAGGGTATTTGGCCAGTGGTGCAGTTGAAAAGTCATTAGGCTGAGAGCCGTTGTTTATATAGGCGTAGTTAATAATACATTGATCTATAACATTAATTTATAAATAATAGGTTGTAAATCAAGGTTATAAAGCCCACATTGGTGGGCTTTTGTATTTTTATGACGTCGCGAATTTAAATGCGAGGAACTTAATCGTTTTTATAAATCGCGACTTGCGGTTTACCATCATTACCGATTGTTCCGCGATACATGCCTTCAGAGTTAAACTCCATGGCATAGTTACCTGATTTATCTAACACAATCACGCCACCACTTCCGTTGAGCTCTTTGACTTCATCCAGTGCATTACGGGCTGCTTGGTCAATCGGGGTTTTGTTGTATTTGACTTGAGCGGCAATGTTATGTGCGGTGGCTGTGCGGATAAACATTTCACCAGAGCCGGTGGCGGAAACCGCGACAGTGTTATTGTCTGCATAGTTACCCGCTCCAATAATTGGAGAGTCACCAACGCGACCAAAGCGTTTGTTAGTCATGCCACCTGTCGAGGTTCCCGCCGCAATATTGCCGTTTTTATCGAGTGCGACCGCGCCAACAGTGCCATATTTATAGTCATACATCATCGGGTCAACAAAGAGAGCCGCATTTTTGCCATCGTGATCGAGAACCACTTTCTCTTTTTCTTTTGCTTTTTGGAGCTGTTCCCATCGGAAGTCGGTACGAAAGTAGGATGGATCAACAATTTCAAGGCCTTGTTCTGCCGCGAATTGTTCTGCACCTTTAGATACCATCATGACGTGAGGGCTTTTGGTCATGACGGCATAAGCGGCATTAATCGGATTTTTGATATTGGTGACGCCCGCGACAGCACCTGCTTTGCGGTTGCTACCATCCATAATAGAAGCATCCATTTCATTTTTACCCTCATGGGTAAATACCGCCCCTTTCCCTGCGTTAAACAGTGGGGAATCTTCCATGACATTGATCGATGCTTGAACTGCATCGAGGCTGCTGCCTCCTTTGTTGAGTACGGCATAGCCGGCTTCCAACGCTTGTGTGAGCTTTTCTTGATACTCTTTTTCTTGTTCGGGAGTGATAGTGTTTTTTGTAATAGTACCGGCTCCCCCGTGGATCACTAATCGGATTGGTGGCTCGCTTGCTGCATAAGCGTGCAAAGAAAATGAAGCTGCAAATAAACATCCTAGTAGAGATAATTTCATGGGTTATATCCTTCCAGTTATTTAGTTATTAGTCACTTTTTGAGCAAAAAAAGTATAGGATTGAAAATAGATAGCTAACAATATTGTTCGGTAAGTTCTGTGAGAGTGGTTGAAATAATTGCTTGGAATTTCAGTAAGACAAGACAGAAAATGAGTGGTTATGAAGAGGACGCGTTTTGATATTTGGCGATGGTGAGATCGCCAAATGATGGGTAATTTACTTTGTAGCAAGCTCTTTTCGGATAATCTCCGCACCCGCGCTTAAGGCATTGAGCTTACCTCTAGCAACGTCGCGCGATAATGGCGCCATGCCACAGTTGGTTGATGGGTACAGCTTATCTGCATCAACAAATTGAAGAGCTTTTCGCAAGGTATTGGCGACTTCTTCCGGCGTTTCTATGGTATTTGTTGCCACATCAATGGCGCCGACCATCACTTTCTTTCCGCGGATCAGTTCAATTAAATCCATTGGTACATTGGAGTTGTGGCATTCTAGAGAAACAATATCGATGTTTGAGCTTTGCAGTTTTGGGAAAGCTTCTTCGTATTGTCGCCATTCTGAACCTAGCGTTTTTTTCCAATCGGTATTGGCTTTGATACCATATCCATAACAGATATGTACCGCTGTTTCACATTTCAGCCCTTCAATGGCTCTTTCTAGCGCAGCAATTCCCCAGTCGTTTACCTCATCAAAAAACACGTTAAATGCTGGTTCATCAAACTGGATAATATCGACCCCCGCAGCTTCTAACTCTCTCGCTTCTTGGTTAAGAATCTTGGCAAATTCCCACGCTAATTTTTCACGACTTTTATAATGATTGTCATAGAGTGTATCAATCATGGTCATTGGACCGGGTAATGCCCATTTTATCGGCTTGTCGGTTAACTGGCGTAAATACTTGGCATCTTCTACAAACACGGGTTTTTGACGAGCGACTGCACCGACCACGGTCGGTACGCTGGCATCGTAACGGTCGCGAATTTTAACGACCTGACGCTTCTCAAAATCGACACCGCTCAAATGCTCAATAAAGGTCGTGACAAAGTGTTGACGAGTTTGTTCGCCATCACTGACGATATCGATCCCAGCGCGCAGTTGGTCATCGAGTGATAAACGTAGCGCATCTTGTTTGCCTGCGATAAGTTCTTCGTTATGCAATTTCCATGGCGACCAGAGTTTTTCTGGTTCTGCTAACCAAGATGGCTTAGGTAAGCTACCGGCAGTTGAAGTGGGTAATAATCTTTTCATGACAGGTGACCTTTTATTTTATTTTTAGTTATGCGTTATTTTGTGAAAGCGAATTGATTTTCTAAATCGATGCGCTCTATTAAGCCGAATACTGTGCAGACCATTTTTCCAGAATGTTTTGATAGGGTTTAATGAAGTGTTCTTCAGTAAATTTCCCTTGCTCAATGGCGAGTTGGCTGCGCTCTTCTCGGTCATAGACAATTTTGGTTAATGAATAATCCTGTTGATTCAGGCTTGGCTGATAGCATTCTCCCGCCACCGCGTTGGCATTATAAATTTCAGGACGGTAAATTTTTTGGAATGTTTCCATTGTGCTGATAGTGCTGATTAACTCAATGTTGGTGTAGTCGCTCAGCAAGTCTCCCGTAAAATAAAAAGCTAAAGGGGCAACACTATTTTTCGGCATAAAGTAACGGACTTGTAAGCCCATTTTGGCGAAGTATTGCTCTGTTAAAGAGGCATTAGTTGGCTGATATTCAATGCCTAATATAGGGTGCTGATTTCCTGTACGATGGTAAGTCTCTCTATTAGAGACACTCAAACAGATTACCGGTGATTTAGTAAAATTGGCTTTGTACTCATTGGAATGAATAAAAGACTTGAAAATATTGCCATGTAAGCAGCCAAATTTATTTGGAATGCTAAACTCAGCTTTATCTTTATTATGTTCCAGCAGTAACACGCTAAAATCATAGTCCCGCACATAAGATGAAAAGTTATTCCCGACAATGCCTTCAATTCGCTGCTGAGTTTTCTGATCGATAATGTTAGTTTTTAAAATTTCAATCACTGGGAAAGTGCTGTCTTTCTCCTTGATGTTCATTTCTACAGAGATAATTTCCAGTTCAACAGCATAGCGGTCGCTTGTAGGGTTATCCCAAAAGACCAGTGAGTTGAAGCGGTTGTTGATCATCGTCAGTGTGTTACGTAAATTTTCTTGACGGTTTATGCCTCGCGCTAAATTAGCAAAGTTCGTCGTAATTCGCGTATTTTCTGATGGATTATAGTTTTCATCAAAAAGGCTGCGTGTAATGTTAAAGGTAAAGTGTGTATTCATCGTATTCTGCATCCTAGCTGTAACTCTAATAGGAAAACGGCGTTCACTGCTTGATTGCCGAGAAGTTGCCTGTTTTCTCATTCATCAATCTTATGTTGCCAGTAAGTTAATATGTTTAATTTATGCCAGAGTGAGGAAGGGAGAGAAAGCGACTTAATTTCATTACCAACATGAACAAATTTCATGATGATAAAATAGGGGGGATAAATGGGTGTGATTCTAAAGGCATTCCCTTGTGAGCGGGGTAGTTAATTTGACTTGTGTTTTTTGAGTTTATCTTTACTAGGTAATATATTTGTTTCTCTTAAGAATCATCTTAAAAAAGATTCATTTCTTAACATTTTATTTTTAACATTTCTTCATTTAATACTGTGCTCTAGAATAGAGAGTTAATAGAGTAAATTGAGGGTAAATAATGTTTTACACTTTTTTCGAAGGGGTAAATGTATATTTGTTAATGTTGTGTTAATTTATTTCAAGAGGCTATTTGTTCTAGAGTATATCGAAATAAATATAACCGCATGATTATAAATGGTTTGTTTTTCAATTTGTTTTTTATGGCTAAATAGTATGCTAGACAGAATAAAATAGCATTTAATGTGAAAATATTTCACCAAATCGATAATGCTCGTAAAAAATTTCTTTCAATAAAAATTGGGTATATAACTGATTTTTAATACAAAAAAAATTATAAAATTAAGGCTCGGAAATTATGTCAATTGACCTTATCCTACCAAGTTGTATTTAATACCTTAAAAATCATATAGGTATGTTTTAGGGGACAATATAAACTATAAACGTAAAAATAGTATTTATCGTTACTCACTATTTGCGTGTGGTTGAGTGCCTTATTTTATTTTTAATAAAAATGATAAATTTTTATATATAAGAATGTGGTGTTTAGAATTAAAAAAGACAGAATATTATTTTTTATGGCAGGTTATTGTACTTAATGAATATTTAAATAAAATATAACCTAATATGTAAAGTTGAAAATTAGATGTAAACTTAAATCTACATGAATATTGTATGAAATACGCTACTACCATAAAGATAAAAATATTTAATGTATCTATTTGATTGCGTCACTATTGTGAAGCTAGCAATATTCATTTTCGAATAAGGAATACCTTATATTATAGGGTTATCTACCTAGCTATAATTTGAGGGTTAGGAAGTGGGTTTAATTTATGACACTAAGGTCGTTATCTATCATGAAAAAAGAAAAATTATATTATATCAGTCAACTGATAGGAAAATGCATGCAGGAATACCGCATAGAAAAGGGAGTTAGTGGGGAGTGTGTTGCAAAAAAGTTAGGTATTAGTCAACAACAATTATCTCGATACGAGCGTGGTGAGAATGCTCTCACTGTTGATGTACTATTTAAATATTTATTAATTATTGAGGTTAACTTCCCTGATTTTTATCACCGATTATTTTATATCATTGGGCGTCACCCTAAATTATCGATGTATATTTCAGGTTTAAATGGATTTGGCTGGGAACTTGATGATTTAAAAGATTATTATACATCAGCAATTGTATAGGTATTAACGCTAAAACTTTTCTGTTTAGTTGGCTTATCTTATATTAATATAAATATATTGGATTAGACCTATCATAGCAGAGAATAGTACTATGCCAAATAAATTACCCACTGCTTTTTCTCGTATAACGCGCAGTTCTGGGCGAACTAATAGTATATTAACAGTGACTCTGCCTCTTTTACTCGTATTACTCACAACATTATTTTGGAGTGCTAATAAAATAGTTCACCAAGAAACTCGACGATTAGAAGTTGAATTCAAATCTTTTATTGGCTATTTGATAGAACAAGAAATTTTTTTAAAAGCATTAAATAAACAAGATCAGGATTTATCAGAACTGCTAGAAAGTAGAACCTATTCAATAAATGATCAGTTTTTACCGAGAGATTGGCCATTAAGGCTATTAGAAGGCAAAGAATCTATAGTCGCAATGCCATTTACGTTAGCGTGTGGCAACAATTTAGAGTGTTCTAGAGTCCCGAGTATCTTATTTTCACTCGGCGCATATTTAGCTGATTTTTACTCTACATTTT
>NZ_JAMPSW010000050.1:0-28853 GCF_028484855.1 Providencia sp. PROV033
GTTGTGCATTAATTGGTTCCCTCATTTCGCGGTTTGATTTAGTCAAAGAAACCGAAGCTATCATCAAATCAACTCATCTACCCTATGCCACCATGTTTATGGATAAAGGCGTCTTAAATGAGACAGACCCTCAATATATGGGAATGTATTCCGGACATTTAATGAATTTAGCAGTCGCTGATTTTATTGAAAACTGTGACTGCATTTTAAATATTGGTGCAGCAATGAGTGATGTAAATACAGGATGCTTCAGCGCCAATATTCTCCCTGACAATCTGATTCAGATTATGGACGATCACGTGGTGATTGATTCTATTGTTTATACTCAAGTTTATATTTATGAGCTTTTGAATGAACTCAAAGATATTTTGACATTTATTCCTAGCACATCAATAAAAGCACATGGTTTAGGAAACCCCATCTCCAACAATGAAGGAAAAATAACGAGTAGTTATTTATATCCACGATTTGAAAAATTTATAAAGCAAAATGACATTGTGTTTGCAGATACCGGTACATTCTCAATGGGATTAGGCTTTGCACTTCTTCCTAAAGAGGTTTCATTTCAAACCCAATCCTTATGGGGCTCTATTGGTTGGGCGACACCTGCCGCATTAGGCGCAGCCCTTGCAGCCCCCCATCGTCGAGTCATTCTCGCGACCGGAGAAGGTTCACACCAATTAACGGCTCAAGAAATTAGCCAATTTGCACGTTGGGGACTTAAGCCGCTGATCTTTGTTCTCAATAATGATGGCTACCTTATTGAACGTCTTTTCTGCCATCAGCCTGAAGCTTATTATAACGACGTACATCCATGGAATTATGCGCAACTCCCTGCGACCCTTGGATGCAAAAATTGGTATTGCCAAACAGTGACAACCTGTGAAGAGCTCGATCGCGTTCTTAATACACTCGAAAGAATAGACACTGCCGCCTATATAGAAATTATGACTGACAAGTATGAAGCATCAGAATTACTTAAAAAAATGGGGGAAATCATTCGCGCTGGGATACCAAAGGCTCACACCGCTTAAATATCGCTACTCGCCGCCATCACTTGGTGGCTTATCATTATTGATACTTACCGTTTTTTTCGTCGAATCCACCAAATACCCACGATGACTAACGCAGCAATAACCAACCAAGAAAAGTGAGGATGGAATGGAAGTGACAATACAAGTGAGCTCACAAAGTACCCAATAGAAACAATCAGGCATCCCCAAATTGCACCGCCAAAAATATTTAACACAAAAAATCTCAGCGGATTCACTTTGCTAGCACCAATAATAATGGGACCGATGGTTCTCATGCCATAAGCAAATCGAATTCCAATAATAATCCAATTTTCATGACGCTGTATCAATTGCTGCACCCGCACGATTTTATGTTGATGCTTTTGAAATTTAGGTAAAACTTTCGCTCCCGCATAGCGCCCAACGAAAAAAAGTACGTTATCGCTAAACACACCGCCCAGAGCAGCAAATAACATCGTCAAAGGATAAGAAAGTAATTGATTATGGGCAGCAACCCCTGATAAAAAGGCAGCCGTTTCACCTTCAAGCATTGCACCAAGAAATACAGCCCAATAACCATATTCCATTAACCAATGAGTTAAAACTTCAGACATAAAATGAGGAGCCTTTCCAAACCAATCAATAAGCGATATCTCTGGCTAAAATCTTAGCACAAATAAATATGAAATTTGAGGTCTCTGCGAGTTGATTCAATATGATGGAAAATTGCTGGTTAGGATAGCGATACATAAAAAAACTGCACTTAACGCTGACTTAAGTGCAGGGGATCACAACGCATAAAATATAAATATAGACTATTTATTATATAAGCTAGCATTGATTGAGATATCGTTGCCTTCACCTTCAGTATTAACTGACGTTATGATGAAATACTTTGCTCCAGCTTCATCTGCTTTTTGTGACACCGCATTCACATAATCCGTTGTTGTCGCTGCATTCATGACAATATTAATGTTACCCACTAATTTCATTTCCATAGATTGAACATAATTAATTTCAGTTGCACTCATCGCAAATGGACTTAAAAACATCAAGCTAACCAGTGCTACTTTTAATTTATTCATCAAATTCACCTTTATTTAAATAAATGACTATTAATTAACACTTCCACTTTTAGAAAACCCAATATTGATAATCATCAAAAGAAGCGTTATTTATCTATTAGTAAAAAATGATATCTATCTATTAAAATAAAGAATGCCATGAATAAGATCAAATTTAATATCATGCTGAATTGAACAAATATTGCTTTTATTTGTGCAATGTTAATTTTTTAAAACTAGAGCTAAAAATAGCAACAAATACAAGCTTATCCCTAGCATCAGAATGAATATAACGATGCTACAGATTTACCGAGTTTTTTAGCCAAATCGGAAGCCGCATAGCGGTCCATCACAATCTCAATATACGCAGCTGAGTCTGTTATTTCAGCCTGTTTAATGGCGGCATCTAGCTCGTCGCAAGTCGTTACTGTTTGGCAAAACCAATCATCACAGCCTAATACAGCAGGAAGTTGCGCATAATTCCACTGAGGTAAATCGTTATAATAGGCCTCC
This sequence comes from Providencia sp. PROV033, assembly GCF_028484855.1. Lineage (NCBI taxonomy): Bacteria > Pseudomonadati > Pseudomonadota > Gammaproteobacteria > Enterobacterales > Morganellaceae > Providencia > Providencia sp. PROV033. The sequence goes on from NZ_JAMPSW010000050.1 coordinate 2,591, forward strand.
GGCTCTTTACATAATAACCGCTCAATAAGGTAGCCATCATTATTCAACACAAGCACAATCGGCTTTAAACCAAAGCGCGCAAATTGGCTAATTTCTTGTGCTGTTAACTGATGAGAGCCTTCCCCCGTCACTAAAATCACACGTGTGTTTGGCGCCGCAATCGCAGCACCAAAAGCCGCTGGTGTTGCCCAACCAATAGAGCCCCATAATGTTTGATTATGAAATTGGGCATCTTTAGGTAATAGCGCAAAACCAAGCCCCATGGAAGCCGTGCCGGTCTCCGCAACAATAATATCCTGCGCTTTAAACATCTGCTCTAAACGAGGATACAAATATTGTGCTGTAATTTGTCCATTAGCCTCTTTTCTTGGCTCGCCTAATCCTTGCGCCTTAATACCTTTATGCTGTAATGAAGGCGCTAATATTTGCAGTTTTTCTAACACCTCTTTCATGACGACATTCGGATAAATAGCTGAACCCACTTTCACATGATCCGCTAAAATATTAATACGCTGTTCAGGGGAGATCGATGCCGTAAAACTTCCCGAATTAAAATCAGTCAATACTGCACCAATACCTAAAATACAGTCGCAACTCTCCACGAACTCCCCAACTTGCGCATTCATTAACTTGCCGTTATATATCCCCATGTAAGTCGGGTTAGATTCACTAACAATCCCCTTATCCATAAACATGGTGGCATAAGGTAGTCCCGTCTTATCAATAATTGCCTGCACATTATCCGAACACCCTAAACGAGCAGAGAGGATCCCCGGAATAATACACGCTTTTTGACTGACACTCAGTTTATCCAAAATCGCATTCACCGCCGCCTTTAAGGATTGGTCATCACTTTTTAGCGGAATACGCTTTTCATGCTGACTTTTAGCCATAACCGGCATTACCGCATAATCGGATGGGAACCCCATATAGACTGGTCGACGTTCTTTTAGTGCCGCTGCAATTAATCGTTCTGTTTCATCAATGCAATTTTCTGGCGTTAAGATCCCATGAGCACAACTTAAGTGCTGACTCATTTTATAGAACACATCAAAATCACCATCCCCCAATGTATGGTGAACAAGACGATGGCTTTTTTGTACACCACTGGCTGGCATACCAACCAAATGGAAGACGGGTAGATGCTCCGCATACGAACCCGCTAAGCCATTCAAAGCACTAAGTTCACCCACCCCAAAAGTTGTTGAAAGTGCAGCGATTCCTTTAATTCTTGCATAGCCATCTGCGGCATAAGCCGCATTTAACTCATTACAATTTCCTATCCAACGCAACGTTTTACTTTCACAGACCGCATCTTCGATAGGGAAAGCATAATCACCCGCGACACCAAAGACCTCGTTAATACCCAGCATATGCAGGCGATCAAGAACATATTCGATAACTGTTTTCATTGTTTCATTCCCAATAATAATGATGGCTGATTATTCAGCTTTGTATTATTACTAGCTCGAATATTGCATTAACGGAAATTATTTATAATCATCATCGCTATAACAAAATATCATAGAGGTTAGGATGGAGATTCGAGGATTACGCTATTTTGTTGAAGTTGTTCAGCAAAACAACTTTAGTCGTGCAGCAGATAAATTGTGCGTCACTCAACCCGCTATCAGCCGTAGTATTCAAAAGTTAGAACAAGAGCTCGAATACACGTTGTTAATCCGAGAAACTGACGGGGTAAAAATGACAGATGAAGGCGAGATTTTATTCAACCATGCACGGCAAATACTGGAGCAGTTTGACAGGATGAACGATGCATTAAAAAACAGATCAGATCCCCTCTCTGGGGTGTTAAAAGTTGGCTTACCCCCTGTTATCGCTTCAACCTACTTTGCCGACATCATCATGGAATTTAGCCAAAAATTCCCACAAGTTGAATTACAAATCATTGAATTAAGCTCTAACCACATGATGGATGCTATGCTCAGAGGAGATGTTGAAACCGCAGCGATCATGTCTCCATTTGATGAACAACAATTTAATTTATACCGATTCGCAACTGACCGTTTAATGCTACTCGTTAATGATAAGCATCCATTAGCCTCTAAAAACATCGTTAAATTTGCAGAAATTCTGAATGAGCCATTTATCTTTTTCCAAGATAGCTATCGCATCAATGAATTGGTGACGAGTGCTTGTGGTATTCATGGTAAAAAACCGATGATTGCTGGGCGTAGCGGGCATTTAGACCTTGTTATGGCGATGGTACGGGCTGGGGTCGGGGTTACATTACTTCCTGAAAGTATGTGGCAAAAAAATCACATTGATGGGCTGTCCATTATTCCCGTTACGGAGCCAGTGTTGGCTTATGAGCTTGCCTTATCTACCTTAAAAGGTGCGCATCCTAGCCGTAGAGCAAATGCATGGATAGCGTTAGCATTAAAAATGTTGAATGTTAAATCTTAGAGATTTAACCATTTCATTTCTTTTTCAAACTTTTGACCATTTTTTCGTTCCCATTAGTACAAGTTTTACCTTAACTGGGCTACTATGATGGGCGCAAATGCACCTTTCGACTCTTCGCGCGTCCACTATAACAACAAGATAAAATGACGTTGGCACCGAAAGTCAGAAGCCCATAAATACATTCAATATTCAACAAGTTAAAAACATGACAGAAAACCAAAGTTTCGAATCTCATACGCCGATGATGCAACAGTACTTAAAACTCAAAGCGCAACATCCCGATATTTTACTGTTTTATCGTATGGGAGATTTCTACGAACTCTTCTTTGATGATGCTAAAAAAGCGTCTCAATTATTGGATATTTCTCTTACCAAACGCGGTCAATCTGCGGGGCAGCCAATTCCAATGGCGGGTGTCCCTCACCATGCAGCAGAAAACTACTTAGCGCGATTGGTGCAAATGGGGGAATCTGTCGCAATTTGTGAACAAATTGGCGATCCTGCCACCAGCAAAGGTCCTGTAGAGCGCCAAGTCGTGCGGATCGTAACCCCTGGCACCATCACTGACGAAGCGTTATTGAATGAACACCAAGACAACTTATTAGCGGCAGTTTGGCAAGAATCCCAAGGTTATGGTTTCGCCACCTTAGATATCGCATCAGGTCGTTTTATTATCAGTGAAATCGATGATGATGAGTCATTAAAAGCTGAGCTTCAGCGTACTCGTCCTGCGGAATTACTCTATCCTGAAGATTTTGCCAGCATGCCCTTGATTGAATTGAATAAAGGATTACGCCGTCGACCGATTTGGGAATATGAATTAGACACGGCAAAACAGCAATTAAACCTGCAATTTGGCACCAAAGATTTGGTCGGATTCGGCGTTGAAAATGCCCATAAAGCTTTACGTGCAGCGGGTTGCTTACTGCAATATGTTAAAGATACTCAACGAACAGCACTCCCGCACATTCGTAGCATTATTATGGAAAAACAACAAGATAATGTTATTTTAGATGCAGCAACACGCCGAAACTTAGAGTTAACTCAAAACCTTGCGGGTGGAACAGAAAACACACTCGCCGCCATTTTGGATAAATGTGTGACACCAATGGGTAGCCGTATGCTAAAACGCTGGCTTCATACCCCACTGCGTAATCTCACCGTGTTAACCAACCGCCAGCAAGCCATTGGAGCCTTGCAACAATATGGCATTGAGCTGCAACCATTCTTACGTCAAATTGGTGATCTGGAACGAGTCCTTGCTCGACTCGCTTTACGTTCCGCTCGCCCTCGTGACTTAACACGTATGCGCCATGCGTTCCAGCAATATCAGGATATTCACCAAATTCTGGCACAATCAGACTGTGGTTACCTGAATACGTTAACCCAACGGGTTGGTCGATTCGATGAGTTACAAGACCTGCTAGAAAAGGCGATTGTCGACGCTCCTCCAGTATTAGTCCGTGATGGTGGTGTTATTGCGACTGGCTATAACAGTGAACTCGATGAATGGCGAGCATTAGCTGATGGCGCAACAGATTATCTTGACCGCTTAGAGATTCGTGAACGTGAAAAACTGGGTATCGATACCCTGAAAGTGGGCTATAACGCAGTACATGGTTACTACATTCAAGTGAGTCGTGGGCAAAGCCATCTCACCCCAATTCATTATGTACGCCGCCAAACATTGAAAAATGCAGAACGCTATATTATCCCTGAATTGAAAGAGTATGAAGATAAGGTTCTAACATCAAAAGGCAAAGCACTGGCTATCGAAAAAGCCCTGTATGATGAACTGTTTGATAGACTACTGCCTCATTTAGCCGCATTACAAACCAGTGCAGAAGCTCTGGCTGAACTGGACGTTCTCTCCACTTTGGCTGAACGAGCGGACACTCTGGGCTATGCCTGCCCTCAATTGACGGACAAACCCGGTATTCAGATTACTGAAGGTCGACATCCTGTTGTTGAACAAGTACTTAGTGAGCCATTTATTTCTAACCCGCTATCCCTTTCTCCACAGCGCCGTTTGCTGATCATTACAGGCCCCAATATGGGCGGTAAAAGCACCTACATGCGCCAAACTGCGTTGATCACTTTGCTGGCTTACATTGGTAGTTTTGTTCCTGCGAGTAAAGCGGTGATTGGTCCTGTTGACCGTATTTTTACGCGTGTGGGCGCCTCTGATGACCTTGCTTCTGGACGTTCAACCTTTATGGTAGAAATGACAGAAACAGCGAATATTTTACATAATGCGACTGAACACAGTTTAGTTCTGATGGATGAAATTGGTCGAGGTACCTCAACCTATGATGGGCTTTCATTAGCGTGGGCTTGTGCAGAAAATTTAGTCAACCGTATCAAGGCAATGACCCTGTTTGCCACCCACTATTTTGAATTAACTACCCTGCCGGAAAAACTGGAAGGTGCGGTTAATATTCACCTCGATGCCATGGAGCACGGTGATACCATTGCCTTCATGCATAATGTCCAAGATGGCGCAGCAAGCAAAAGTTATGGCTTAGCCGTTGCTTCTCTAGCGGGTGTACCGAAAGAAGTGATTAAACGCGCTAAGCAAAAACTCAAAGAGTTAGAAGTTATCTCCAATAATGCCAATGCCAGCCATGTAGATAGCGCTCAGCTAAGCTTCTTAGGTGCAGTAGAAGAAGAACCGTCTCCCGTATTAGCCGCTTTAGAAGACATTGACCCCAATAAACTCACCCCACGCCAAGCCCTTGACTGGTTATATCGTTTAAAGGAAATGGATAACTAACATGGATGAGTACGCTGAATTATTAGCGCCAATTAAGCAATTTTTACAGTGTGAAACGCCTGATGAATGGATCTACAAAGCGAGTCAGCCTGAAAATTTGCCCATTATTTTGAAGGACCATTTATTGTGTGAATTAAAAGCCGCGCAAAGCGCCATGTTTTTAATTCGCAAATATGCCGTTGATAAAGAAAGCGCAGCTATCCTTTTAGAATGGTTCAAACCCTATGAAGCCTTCGCCTATGATCGGATTGGTGATGTGCATACATTGAAAAACAAGAATCAAATTTCTAAACAAATTTTAGCCAAAAAGCAGTCACCTTATAGCCAAGATCTCATTGATAAAATGGTGTTGTTAATCAAAGAAGAGCTGCACCATTTCTATCAAGTATTGGAAATACTGCATCAACGGGGTATTACGTATGATGGGATCACCGCAGGGCGCTATGCTAAAGGATTATTTAGTCATTTAGATCCACATGACCCAAAAACGCTGGTCGATAAATTAATTATTGGTGCTTATATTGAAGCGCGATCCTGTGAACGGTTTGCTAAGTTAGCCCCTCATTTGGATGAGCAACTTGCCAATTTTTATACGTCACTTTTACGCTCAGAAGCACGTCATTACCAAGACTATCTGCAACTCGCTCAATCAATTAGCAAAACAGATATTACCGAGCGTGTACGTTTTTACGGGGAAGTTGAGGCGCAGTTGATTTCAACACCAGATGACGATTTTAAATTCCACAGCGGTATACCGATTAATTCCGCCGGCTAAAAAGAAAAGCCCCCTGTTATCAATGACAACAGGGGCTTTGAGTTCAAACACAGCAGATTACATATTGAATAACGCTTCCAGCGTTAAATCTTCACCTTGCAAAATATCTTTAAGACGTCTTAAACCTTCAACCTGAATTTGACGAACTCTTTCACGAGTGAGCCCAATTTCGCGCCCAACCTCTTCCAGAGTTTCCGCTTCATAACCCAATAAACCAAAACGACGTGCTAATACTTCGCGCTGCTTCGGATTTAATTCATATAACCACTTAACGATATTTTCTTTTAAGTTGTTATCTTGGATTGTGTTTTCAGGTCCCGACTCATTATCGTCAGATAGGACTTCCAACAATGACTTCTCTGAATCCCCTGCAATCGGTGTATCAACGGACGTGATACGTTCATTTAAACGTAGCATTCGGCTGACATCTTCTACAGGCTTGTCTAATCGCTCAGCAATTTCTTCAGGGCTTGGCTCATGATCTAGCTTTTGGGCAAGTTCACGGGCAGTACGAAGATAAATATTGAGCTCTTTGACAATATGAATAGGAAGGCGGATGGTTCGAGTTTGGTTCATGATGGCACGTTCAATCGTTTGACGGATCCACCATGTCGCATACGTTGAAAAACGAAAGCCCTTTTCAGGGTCAAACTTTTCAACGGCACGAATCAACCCGAGATTTCCTTCTTCGATCAGATCGAGTAAGGCTAATCCTCGGTTATTATAACGGCGAGATATTTTTACCACTAAACGCAGGTTGCTTTCTATCATACGCTGACGCGACGCCACATCCCCCCGAAGGGCTCTGCGAGCATAGAAAACCTCTTCCTCTGCTGTGAGGAGTGGAGAGAATCCAATTTCACTGAGATAAATTTGGGTTGCGTCCAAAACGCGTTGACTCGCGCTTTGGAGTAAATCCGTTTCTTCATCCAGTTCTGAAGCTAGATCCTCTTCTTTAAATTGACTCTCATCAAATGCTTCATCCATCGCATTTTCATCGAGGTCATTATACAACTCGTTAACTTTCAGCGAACTTTGGCTCATCAGTGACTCCGACCCTAGATAATGAGGACGGAATGCGAATACACCCCGCCCAGTTTATCGCTGCGGTAAATAACGCAGCGGGTTTACTGATTTTCCCTTGTAACGAATTTCAAAATGCAAACGAACAGAACTTGTTCCGGTGCTACCCATTGTGGCTATTTTCTGACCCTCAGCAACATCCTGTTGGTCACGCACAAGTAACGTATCGTTATGTGCATAGGCACTTAAGTAGTCATCGTTATGTTTTATTATTATGAGATTTCCATATCCACGCAGTGCATTGCCAGCATATACGACTTTACCCGGCGCAGCGGCAATAACAGATTGACCACGAGAACCGGCAATATCGACACCTTTGTTCCCGCCTTGAGCATCAGAGAAGCCTTCAATCATCTTCCCATCTGCTGGCCAACGCCATTTAATTGACGAATTATTTGTGCTACTTCCGGTTGTGGCTGTTGCAGTCGTAGTGGTTGGGCTTGCTGTTGTCGTAGAAACCGTAGAGGTTGGTTTCTTGTTATTCGGCAACATCTTACCTGAATTCTGCCCGCTACTATTTTCAGGATACCCATTAGTTGGTTGAAGATCAACCGGACGCTGTTGACTATTTGATGCTAATTGTGTGCTCGAGCTCACATTTGCATTACCAATGTTTATCACCTGACCTACATTTAGGCTGTATGGTTCCGGAATGTTATTTTTCGATGCTAACTCACGGAAATCATTACCAGTTATATAGGCGATATAGAACAGAGTATCTCCACGCTGAACGGTATAGTTATTACCGTTATAGCTTCCCTTCGGAATTTGACCGTAGTCTCGGTTGTAAACAATCCGGCCATCACTACTTGTTGATACAGGTCTAGACGCACTATTACCCATCGAACTATTCGACGATAAATTAGGTCTATCTGAAGGCATCGCCGTACTCATTCCCGTGTTAGTCGGTGGGTTCGGCACAGTTCTTGACGCCGTTTGTTGGCTAGAACCTCCATCATTCACACTCGAAATCAGTGCTGCTGGATGATAAGGCGTTGAGCATCCTGCTAATAAAGCACCGCTAAATGAAAAGATAACCGCCCATCGAATTCTGTTTATTGGGCTAACAATTTTCATATTTCTTCTCCCGTGAAGAAAAGTCTGACCTGATACTAAAGGGTTAGAATGCAATTTATGCTTATTGAATATTAGTATCTTAAAATATTTCGCTTATTAAAGCAGAAATATAAAATAATGGACAAGTTAAATGTATCAAAAGTATAACAAATTGAGATTATCACTTAACAGTTTGAGCAAAATACCCTATGAGTAAAAGATAACCCAAAAGGTAATTAGCTCAAGTCACCGGCAACCAGAGGAACAAAACGGACTTTCTCAATCACGTTCGTATGATAGTCATTACCACGACGGGTAATCAATTTCAGAGCCTGATCTTTGTCACCAACAGGCAGGACTAATCGTCCCCCATCTTTTAACTGTTTCAGTAACAACGACGGTATTTCGCTAGGTGCAGCTGTCACAATGATCCCATCAAAAGGACCTTTAGATTGCCACCCTTCCCAGCCATCACCGTGGCGAGTTGAAATATTGTGTAAATCTAATAATTTAAAACGACGCTTCGCCGTCCATTGTAAGCTTTTGACTCTTTCGACTGAATAAACATGCTCACAAAGATGCGCCAGTACCGCAGTTTGATACCCAGACCCTGTCCCAATCTCCAAAACATGATCTGTGGGTTTGACCGCTAATAATGCGGTCATTTTTGCGACAATATACGGCTGTGAAATCGTCTGCCCATGACCAATCGGTAATGGGATATTATCGTAGGCTTTATGAGATAGCGCTTCGTCAACGAACCGTTCGCGAGGAACAAGCGCGAGCGCGTCTAATAGGCGCTCATCGTGAATTCCCTGTTGGCGCAACTGTGCCAGCAGTTCTTTCATGAGCCCAATTTTCATTTTGCCTTCACTCCTGACTTATCTAGCCACTCTTCTAACACTGCCTGCGTTTTATAAGAGGTTAAATCTACTTGCAGAGGCGTAATCGAAACATAGCCATTTTGTACTGCTTCAAAATCTGTGCCCGGTCCTGCATCGCGAATCTCACCTACCGGACCTAGCCAATACAGCATATTCCCGCGAGGATCTTCAATATTATAGACCTTAGATGCCGCATGGCGGCTACCACAACGGGTCACTTTGATCCCTTTTAACTCTTCGTAAGGAATATCTGGCACATTGATATTTAAGATATTTCCCGCACGTAATGGATTTTTTTGCAACATAATGAGGATATCGCAAGTTACCTTAGCGGCCGTGTCATAATGCACTTCGCCATCAAGTGAAACGGCAATAGAAGGTAATCCCAAATGGCGTCCTTCTGTTGCTGCCGCGACAGTACCTGAATAGATAACATCATCCCCAAGGTTTGGACCACAGTTAATGCCCGACACCACAATATCAGGACGAGGGCGAACCACTTTATTCACCCCAATATACACACAATCGGTTGGTGTTCCTTCTTGAACAGCCAGGTCACCATTACTTAATGTTTGAATTTTTAATGGCTTATCTAAAGTTAGTGCGTTTGAAGCCCCACTTCGATTACGATCGGGTGCAATCACTTGTACATGATAATGTTGGCGTAACGCCGCTGCCAGAGTTTGTATCCCCGGCGCTGTTACCCCATCATCGTTACTCAATAATATATTCAGCATCAACACAATCCTGATTGATAATTTCTCGTACAACACTGGTCGCAAAACTGCCTGAATTCAGGAAAAAATCCAGTTTCACGGTTGACGAGTCTAACCATTGCCATTGCAAATTTTGCGGCTTAACAAGCACAGCGCGTCTTGCTGGAGAAACTCGCTCATTTTTCATTAGCGCCATAAATGGCTGATAATCTTGTTCTAAGCAATGTATTTCAAAAGCCAGTGCGTCCTCTTGGGTACCTAAATCGCCATCACCAGGAAGCGGCGCTGTCACACTTAATTCTGAAGACTGTAAGCGAGCTTGCAGTGAATCCAACTCTTCTGCGGTCGCGACAAACCAGCTTCCTCTCCCAGTGAGTTGCAAAGCATCTCCCAACATCGCGTACTGCGCCGTATTATTCGCAATTCTCGCACTCGCGATATCATTAAACATAGCACTTCGTGCAGCAGAGAGATAAAAACTACGCTTATTTCGTTCACGAACTGTGATTTCTTGGTTTGCCCAACGACGTGCTTGGACAAGATTTTGTCCATCACGACCAAAACGTTGTTCACCAAAATAGTTAGGAACACCCAGTTTAGCCACTTTTTGTAGGCGTTGCTCCACATCATCTGCGTTCGTGATATCACGCAACGTGATTTCAAATTGGTTACCTTTGAGAGAACCAATCCGTAATTTACGCTTTTGGCGCGTGACGGCAAGAACACGACAGCCTTCAAGCTGCCAAGCAGAAAAATCAGGGGTATCTTTACCTGGCATTTGTAAACAGAACCATTGTTCCGTGACCGCGTGTCTATCTTTTAGCCCAGCATAACTCACTGCCCGTGCTGAAATTTTAGCAAACTTTGCCAGTTGTTCCGCAACAAATAATGTATTGCAGCCTGTTTTTTCGACGCGAACCATAACGTGTTCGCCTTCCCCATCAAGCTCAAAACCTAAATCTTCTTTCACCACGAAATCTTCAGGAATACTTTTTAACGTCCCCGAAGAGAGGGGCTTACCATGCAGGTACTGAACATTCATAACTTTCATTACTATTATCTTTGATAAGTAAAGCCACAGCGGCGCAAGCAATCCCTTCTTTACGACCCACAAAACCCAATTGCTCTGTGGTGGTCGCTTTCACATTGACATCATCCATATGGCATTCGAGATCTTCGGCAATATTCACACGCATTTGTGGAATATGTGGCAGCATTTTCGGTGCTTGTGCCATGATAGTGACATCAATATTGCCAATCAAATACCCTTTTTTACGGACTTGGCAGAATGCTTCTCTGAGTAAAACACGGCTATCCGCCCCTTTATAGGCAGGATCGGTATCAGGGAATAATTTACCAATATCCCCAAGTGCTGCTGCGCCTAAAATAGCATCTGTCAGTGCATGCAAAACAACATCACCATCGGAATGTGCGATAAGACCTTGCTCGTAGGGAATGCGAACACCACCGATCACGATGGGACCTTCACCGCCAAACTTATGCACATCAAAACCGTGTCCGATTCTCATTTTTTTTCCTTATGATTTCATTCTTGAAAGATAGAATTCTGCCAATGCCAGATCTTCTGGTCTCGTTACCTTAAAGTTATCAGCACGTCCTGATACTAATATCGGTTGATAACCACAATGTTCCAGTGCGGAAGCCTCATCGGTGATAACAGCGTTCTCTTTCAATGCCTTATCTAAACAGTTACGTAATAATTCTAATGGGAAAAACTGCGGAGTCAGGGCATGCCAAAGAGCTTCTCGCTCAACGGTATGAGATATATTTTGTGTACCCGCAGTCCCGCGTTTCATCGTATCCCGAACGGGAGCAGCCAATATGCCGCCGCAACAATCATTTTTGGTCACTAACTGAATAATTGTATTTAAATCATCTAAATGCAGGCATGGGCGTGCTGCATCATGCACTAAAACCCAAGCATTATCATACTCAGGTTGTTTAATAAGATAGTTGAGTCCTGACAAGACTGAGTCCGCGCGTTCTTTTCCCCCAATAACTGTCACGACACGAGGATCTTTGGCGATATCAAGGTGTTGAAAATAATCATCTTCAGCACTTAATGCGACCACTATCTGCTGTACGTCAGGGCTACGTAACAAAGCATCAATGGTGTGTTCAATAATCGTTTTACCCGCGACCGACAAATATTGCTTTGGGCAATCCGCGTTCATGCGGCTTCCGATTCCCGCAGCGGGGATAAGCGCAACAATCGGTGCTGCGCTTGATGTTATTGGATTTATCATGATTCGAGTCTTACATCAGAAATTATCAGGCTATTGGGTGTAATATACCCTAAATGATGGTTATTGAGATGACGGCGAATTATTACGCTCTTTGACCATTCGATAGAATGACTCACCAGGCTTTAACATGCCAAGTTCGCTACGTGCCCGTTCTTCAATTGCATCTTGACCATCATTCAAGTCATTAATTTCTGCAAATAGCTGTTCATTGCGCTGTTTTAAGCGCGAATTCACAATTTCCTGCGCAGCAACATCATCTTTGACCTTTACATAGTCATGGATGCCATTTTTGCCTAACCATAAGGAATATTGTAACCAAGCTAATATCGCAATTAATAGTAGCGTTAATTTACCCATCTTGCCCCCTGAAATGATTTGCTAATCATCCCATAACTGAGCGCGTGACGCTACTGTGATGCAAATATTGTCTAAAAAGTCAGAATTTTTCGCGCTAGAAGAGATTAAATATCATCCAATTCCCTATAAATGTAGAAAAGGATGATATTTAAGTAAAATCAATTTGCTATAGAAATGGTCTTTTTTTGCTGAAGCAGTTGAATAATCTGCATTAAAGAATCATCAATAGAACGCGTTCCATCAAGGTGCAGCTCTGGATTTTCAGGAGGCTGATAAGGTGCGTCGATCCCAGTAAAATGGGCAATTTTTCCCGCACGAGCTTGCCGATATAACCCTTTTGGGTCACGCTCTTCACAAATCTCGATTGGTGTATCAACATACAACTCATAAAACTGGTCAGGCTCAAATAACGCCCGAACTCGCTGTCTATCTTCTTGGTACGGTGAAATAAATGCCGTTGCAACTATCAATCCAGCATCGACCATCAGCTTGGCCACTTCGCCAATACGCCGAATATTTTCCTGCCTATCTGGTTCGTTAAACCCTAAATCGCCACATAACCCATGGCGTATATTATCCCCATCCAACAGATAGGTTTGCATACCCAAAGCCGCGAGCTGAGCTTCAACCGCCCCCGCTAATGTGGATTTCCCTGAACCCGATAACCCTGTAAACCACAATACCGCGCCTTTATGTCCATTACGTTGTTCGCGCCACTGCCGAGTCACCGTGTGTTGGTGCCAAACAATATTTTCTTGTGAACTCATGGTACTACTTCCCACCTAACACATCGCGAGCACCCCAATGAGGGAAATGACGGCGAATCAATTGATTAAGCTCGATTTCAAATTGGCTAAATTCACTGCTATGGATGGCGTCTTCAGACTGAGCTTCTCGAACCAACCCAGCGCCAACCGTTACGTTAGTTAACCTATCAATCAAAATCATGCCGCCGGTATCGCCATTACTTTGATAATTTTCCAGTAACAATGGCTCATCGAATGAAAATTCAACTAAACCGATACCGTTTAATGGAAGTTCCGTCGCCACTTTCTGAGTCAAGTTATTCACATCCACTTGATACTGGATATTCTCTACTTTGCCTCGGCTACGCTTACCTGCAATTTTGATATCCACTTGCTGCCCTTGTACTAGGGGCTGTTCTGACATCCACACAACATCGATTAACGCATGCTGACTGGCAAGTAAGTGTTCATTTTCAGCGACAATCAAATCACCGCGGCTAATATCAATTTCATCACTGAGAACTAAGGTAATCGCTTCTCCAGCAATTGCAGAAGACTGATTACCAGCAAACGTCACAATCTCTTTGATGGTGGAAGTCGTGCCAGATGGCAGCACTTTAATCGGCTGTCCCACCTGTATAATTCCCGATGACAATGTGCCGCTGTACCCACGAAAATCCAAATTTGGACGATTCACATATTGCACAGGAAAGCGTAATGGCTGTTCCGCTGCGGTCTGAGTGACTTGCACATTTTCCAATAGCGACAATAATGTTTCGCCGTGATACCACGGTAAATTATCACTTGGCGATACAATATTATCCCCATCCAGTGCAGAAATAGGCACAAACCAAACGTTGAGATCAACGGGCAATTGTTCAGCAAATTGCTGGTAATCACGCTGAATTTTTTCAAATACAGACTGACTATAATCCACCAAATCCATCTTATTCACAGCAACGATCAAATGGCGGATCCCCAGTAGCGTACTAATAAAACTGTGACGCCGAGTTTGCTCTTGTATCCCTTTTCGAGCATCGATCAGCAGAATAGATAACGAGCAGGTTGACGCACCTGTCGCCATATTGCGAGTGTATTGCTCGTGTCCTGGGGTATCTGCGATGATAAACTTGCGTTTTTCCGTTGAAAAATAACGATATGCCACATCAATGGTGATCCCCTGTTCACGCTCGGCGGCTAATCCATCCACCAGCAACGCCAGATCCAACTTTTCGCCTTGCGTCCCTATTCGCTTACTGTCCGTTTGTAAAACAGACAGCTGATCTTGATAAATTTGTTGAGTGTCATGCAATAAGCGACCAATCAAGGTGCTTTTGCCATCATCCACATTTCCACAGGTTAAAAAGCGTAATAATCCCTTATGCTGCTGAGCGAGTAAGTAAGCCTCCACGCCCCCTTGTTGTTGGATTTGATGCGCAATTGCGTCGTTGTAAGCCAGTTCAGCCATGATATTGTTCCTTACCGATTGATTAAAAATAGCCTTGGCGCTTTTTCTGCTCCATAGAGGCGGATTGGTCACTATCAATCAAGCGCCCTTGACGCTCACTGGTGGTGGATAGCAACATCTCTTCGATTATTTCCGGTAACGTACTGGCATTCGATGGCACAGCCCCAGTCAGTGGCCAGCATCCTAATGTTCGAAAACGGACTTTTTTCTTGGTGATAACTTCACCCGCTTTTAGCTGGATTCGCCCATCATCGACCATGATCAATGTTCCATCACGCTCAATCACAGGTCGCTCATCAGCAAAATAGAGAGGAACAATATCGATATTTTCCAAGTAGATATATTGCCAAATATCTAACTCGGTCCAATTAGATAATGGAAAAACGCGGATACTTTCGCCTTTATTAATTTGGCCATTATAGTTATGCCAGAGCTCAGGGCGTTGATTCTTCGGGTCCCAACGGTGAGAGCGATCACGAAATGAATAAATGCGCTCTTTCGCACGTGATTTCTCTTCATCCCGCCTTGCACCACCGAAAGCAGCATCAAAGCCATACTTATCTAGCGCTTGTTTTAAGCCTTCCGTTTTCATGATATCAGTATGTTTTGCACTGCCATGCACAAATGGGTTAATGCCTAATCTTTCCCCTTCAGGGTTACGGTGGATGAGTAATTCAAAACCGTACTTTTGCGCAGTTTCATCACGAAACTGGTACATTTCACGAAATTTCCACCCCGTATCAACGTGCAGTAACGGAAATGGGATCGTACCGGGATAAAACGCTTTACGCGCTAAATGCAGCATCACGGAAGAGTCTTTTCCTATCGAATAGAGCATTACTGGATTTGCAAATTCAGCAGCAACTTCACGAATAATATGAATACTTTCCGCTTCTAATTGCTGTAAGTGGGTTAATTTTTTTTCGTTCATGATTCACTCCTCGCTTAAGCCAATTCCAGCACCGCTGAACGCCATTGAATGGTTTCGGGTTGCTGACCAAACCATGCCAGCTGTTGATGTAATGCCGCCACTTCGCCAATGACGATTAATGCAGGTGCGGGGGCTTGTTGAGCCAATGACTCCAATTCATGTAATGCGCCAGCCACCACTTTTTGATCCTGACGGGTTCCGCAACCGATCACCGCTACAGGCGTATTTCGGTGACGTCCATGCTGGATAAGCTGCTGGCGAATATTGTCAGCCGTCACGGTCCCCATATAGATAGCCAGCGTTTGGTGACCACGCGCTAGTGCTTGCCAATCCAGCTCTGCACCACCTTGTCGGCAATGACCTGTAATAAACGTGATACTCTGAGCGTGATCTCGGTGAGTCAGTGGAATTCCGGCATACGCGGTTGCACCAATCGCCGCAGTGATCCCTGGAACCACTTGGAAAGGAATTTTAGCCTCAGCAGCGACTTGCAGCTCTTCGCCTCCGCGACCAAAAATAAACGGGTCACCGCCTTTTAAGCGCACGACTTTTTTACCTTGCTGAGCATATTTGATGATCAATTGATTGGTTTCTTCTTGAGTTACGCTGTGGTTGCCCGCCCGTTTTCCGACACAAATTTTGTCTGCATCGCGACGTACAAGGTCAAGAATTTCCGCGCTCACTAGATGGTCATATAGCACCACATCAGCATTTTGCAGTACCCTCAAACCTTTGAGTGTTAACAGTCCTGCATCACCAGGTCCAGCCCCCACCAAGGTGAGTTCCCCTTGGTTATCTGGCTCAGTCAATTGTTGTTCAAGTTGTTTTTCTGCATCATCCAATTGCCCGCTTTCTACCAAAGATGCAAAACGCCCGCTAAAACTGCGCTCCCAAAAACGCTTACGCTCACTTAATTTGGTTAAACGCTGCTTAACACGCTCACGCCAACGTCCTGCAATCTCTGCCATCTTGCCAAGTGATAGCGGGAGCATGGCTTCCAGTTTTTCACGCAACAATTTCGCTAAGACCGGTGCAGTACCTCCCGATGAAATAGCAACAATGACAGGAGAACGGTCAATAATGGATGGCACAATAAATGAACATAGTGGCTGTTCGTCCACCACATTAACAAAAATGTGGTGCTGCTGCGCATCATGAAAAACTTTCTCATTGAGAGCGTGATCGTCCGTTGCAGCTATCACTAAATAAGCACCATCAAGATGCTGAGTCTGGTAAGACGCTTGTACCCATAACAATTGATTTTGTTGATAAGCCTCATACAAGCTTTCACATAGCTCTGGAGAAATGACCACCAGCGATGCATGAGCTTTAAGTAGTAACTCGGCTTTTCGTGCCGCCACGACTCCGCCACCAATCAGTACCACTTGACGACCGCGCAAACTCACAAATAAAGGTAAGTAATCCATATATCACTTCCATCCAACATTTTAATTATAAGAGCAATGAAATTGACTATATGGTGTGAATTCGTGACTTTGAAATGACAAAAAAGCATGAATAGGAACAGAAAGGCATAAGGTAAATAAAGTCGACAAAACCAAGTAAAATCAGCTTATTTTCAGGGATAATAGCCTGATTAAATAATAAAAAACAAAGAATTCATAATAAAAAACAATAAAGGGATGCCTTTATTAAAGATAATGGCATCCCTTTGTTATTAAACAAATAAAATTATTTTCTACTTATTATTAAAGCAAGTAATTAATTATTTTAACGAAACACTTTAATTTTTATGAAAAGTGTTAGTTTTCATGAAGCCCACATTCGCGCTTTAAACCAAAAAAACGAGTTTGCTCTTCATTCATACCCGGCTCCCACGGTCGACTCGTATGAGTATCCCCCACCGACAAATACCCTTTTTCCCATAATGGGTGGTATGGCAGGTTATGTTTAGTGAGGTATTGATAAACATCCTTATTATTCCAGTCAATCACTGGCAGAATTTTAAAAATACCACGACCTATGCTCAGTACAGGTAATTCTGCACGACTGGCAGACTGTTCCCGTCTCAGCCCTGAAAACCAGCTCTGAGCCTGCAATTCCCGTAGTGCCCGAGACATTGGCTCGACTTTATTTAATTGGTTATAACGCTCAATTCCCTCAATCCCTTGAGTCCACAGCTGTCCATGTACCGCTTCTTGCCATGCAGGGCTAATAGGCGAGCGGTACACGTTTAAATTTAAAGCAAGTCGCTCAGTTAATTGTTCAATAAACTGATAGGTTTCAGGAAATAAATACCCTGTATCCGTTAAAATAACCGGAATATTCGGTACGATTTGTGTCACCAAATGCAATGCTAAAGCACCTTGAATGCCAAAACTGGATGACAAGACAAACTCAGCGGGTAAGTGTTCCACTGCCCACTCAACGCGTTCCAAGGCGCTCATCGCTTCGAGTTGCAGATTGTATTCATGCAGATAAGCCTCTTGATCTCGCTTATCTAACTGCTGAAGTTGCGCTAACTGAAGTCGGCTCATACCGCCTCCTTAACCTCGTAGAAATCAACCGCAGAGTTGAGAACGGGTTTCACCACCTCAACACGGACCAGATAGTCACCAAAACCTTCATTAGGCTGACGCTCAGCTGCCCACCGACCAATCAATTCATCAAGGATAGATAAAATTTCTGCGCTACTGATATTTTCCTTATACATCCGAGGAATACGCGTACCAATTCGATTACCACCTAGATGCAGATTATAACGATCAAGGGCTTTACCAACGAGCCCCACCTCCGCGAGCATCGCGCGACCACAGCCATTTGGGCACCCTGTAATGCGTAGTACAATGTGCTCATCCGCCACGTGATGGGAAGTCATGATTTTTTCAACTTCGCTGACAAATTCAGGCAAAAAACGTTCTGCTTCCGCCATTGCTAGAGGGCATGTAGGGAATGACACACACGCCATCGAATTTTCACGCTGACGGGTTACTTCACGGCTCATTAAACCGTGATCAAGGGCAATTTGCTCTATCGCCGCTTTATCCTCTTCCTCAATACCTGCCACAATTAAATTTTGATTCGCCGTTAAACGGAAATCGCCTTTGTGGATCTTGGCAATTTCTGCAACACCGGTTTTTAATGGCTTATCCGCTAAATCAATTAAACGCCCATTTTCTACAAATAGCGTCAAATGCCAGCGGTTATCAATCCCTTTTAGCCAACCAATTTGATCTCCGCGCTGAGTGAATTGATAGGGGCGGATGATCTCAAACTGTACACCTGCGCGCTTTTCGACTTCCGCTTTAAAAACCTCAACCCCAACTCGTTCGAGAGTGTATTTGGTTTTGGCATTTTTACGCTCCGTTCGATTTCCCCAATCCCGCTGGGTGGTCACTATCGCTTCCGCGACCGCCAAGGTTTTATCTAATGGAATAAAACCAAATTCGCTCGCAAGGCGTGGGAATGTATTCGTATCGCCGTGGGTCATTGCTAATCCACCGCCCACCAGCACATTAAAACCAATAAGTTGCCCTTTCTCTGCAATTGCCACGAAATTCATGTCATTGGCATGGAGATCCACATCGTTAAGTGGTGGGATCACGACGGTGGTTTTAAATTTCCGAGGAAGATAAGTTTGCCCTAGAATCGGCTCTTCATCGGTGGTCACAATCTTTTCTTTATCCAACCAAATCTCAGCATACGCACTCGTACGAGGTAGCAAATGCTCAGAGATTTTTTTCGCCCATTCATAGGCTTGCTGATGCAATTCAGACTGTACAGGGTTAGAGGTACACAGTACGTTACGGTTTACATCGTTAGCCGTAGCTAACGCATCAAGTCCCACATGGCTGAGCATCTGATGGGCAGGCTTCACATCCCCTTTAAGAATGCCGTGGAACTGGAACGTTTGCCGGTTAGTGATACGAATGCTGCCGTATAATGTGTGCTCAGAGGCAAACTTATCGATATCTAGCCACTGCTTTGGCGTGATTATTCCCCCAGGTAAACGGCAACGTAGCATCATCGCGTGGCGTGGTTCTAATTTCTGTTCTGCACGCTCGGCTCGAATGTCTCTATCATCTTGCTGATACATACCGTGAAAACGGATCAGTAAGAAGTTATCGCCATCAAAACCCCCAGTAAGACCGTTTTTAAGATCCTCTTTGATGGTGCCTCGTAAATAGTTACTTTGCTGCTTCATACGCTCGCTGTCTGCTAGCTTCCCTTCGACCACTAAAGGTGGTTGAGGTGCAGCTTGTTGATGTTCATTGCTCATTAATAAACGTCCCTCTGATAACGGCGCATCACACGCAGCTCACTTAAAAAGTCATCCGCTTGCTCTTCATCCATGTGCCCGTGCTCGCTGATGACATCCAATAATGCTTGTTCCACATCTTTCGCCATACGGTTTGCATCCCCGCACACGTAGATGTGCGCACCTTGCTGAATCCAATTCCACACTTCACGACCTTGCTCACGTAATTTGTCTTGGACATACACTTTTTGAGCCTGATCCCGAGACCATGCCAATGACACATGAGTCAGCAAGCCATCTTTGACGTAACGCTGCCACTCCACTTGATATAAGAAGTCGTCAACAAAGTGCGGATTACCAAAAAACAACCAGTTTTTACCTGCGCTACCGTCATTATCACGCTGCTGCAAAAAAGCGCGGAATGGGGCTATCCCCGTTCCCGGTCCAATCATAATCACCGGCGTATTTGAATCTGCGGGTAAGCGGAAGTTATCATTATGTTCAATAAATACCCGTAATTCGTCTCCTTCCTTAAGACGATCCGCTAAAAATCCAGAAGCGCCCCCTGTCCTTGGGCGTCCCTCAATGTCATAACGTACGACACCAACCGTTGCATGAACCTCATCCTCTGCTTCAGCCTGAGAAGAAGAAATAGAGTACAAACGAGGCGTCAGTGGACGCAGTAAATCAACAAATTCTTGCGCGCTCGGCTGTGCCGCCGCTTGACGTACCATATCGACGATTGGCGTGGTTTGCGCATATTGCATAATGGCCGGTTTATCACTAATTAGCGCCAGCAAGCCATCATCTTTTGATAGCTGAGCATATTTTTCGACGATCAAATGGGTATTTTGAGTCAGCTCCAGTTGGTAAGTTAACGCGTCGCGCAGTGAATGACGCTGCTGACCGATAAACACGTCCTCATCCCCGTGTAACCACAATAAGCCAATCAGCTCATCCACTAAGGCTGGGTCATTATCAAACCACACGCCAAGCGCATCGCCGGGTTGATAACGCAACCCCGAGTTCCCTAAATCAATCTCAATGTGGCGAACATCTTTGTCAGACCCGCGCCCAGTTATCTTTTGGTTACTCAACAACGTTGCGGTGAGCGGTGCCGTTTTAGTGTATGGGGAAGAGTCTAGCTGGTTCACACTGCCAGATTGAGTGTTTATAAGCTGGCTATCTGACTGAGCAGGCACACGCGCTTTTAAAATTTGTGTCAGTGTACTCACCCACTCATCGGCCAATATTTGATACTCCACATCAGCATCAACCCGTGGTAGCAATTCACTTGCCCCTAACTTCGCGAGCTGGGAATCGAAATCCTTTCCAGCTTGGCAAAAATGTTCATAGGAAGAGTCACCAAGTGCAAAAACGGCATAATGAGTTGCAGAAAGATCTGGGGCTTTTTTCGAGTTCAGGTATTTATGCAAAGCCACCGCCTCTTCCGCAGGTTCCCCTTCACCCTGAGTCGATGCCACGATAATAACGACTTTTTCTTGATTGATTTGCTTAAATTTATAGTCACCCGCATTCACTAAATTCGCGCTGATCTTTTCACTCAGGAGTTTCTCTCTAAGTTGTTCAGCAAGGCGGCGGGCATTGCCTGTTTGAGAGGCTGAAATAATGGTCACTGTTTCTTGGGGGACAAGCGTAGCGGGAACCGTTTCACCCACAGCACTATTTTGATTCACCATGCCCCATAAATAGCCTGATAACCATGCCAACTGATGAGATGAAAAATCTCCCACAGCGGTCTGTAAACGCCCTAATTGCTCCGTAGAAATCGGTAATGCTGATAATGGAGGTTGCTTGTTTTGCATTATTTTGTCACTCCAACGTGATCCATCATTGAATAGTCAATAAAAGTCATTCATGCCATTCTCTATCCCAAATGAGGATAGAGGTTATAACAGCCATAACTAGGAAGATAAGAAACTATAGCCATAACTAATAGCTAAAAATCCTAAAGAAAATATTCGATGATGAATATCGAATAAAAAGATTAGCCAGAAATCGATAAATAACGACATTTTGAGTCAAAATAGCAGTAGAATACGCTGCTAAACATTAGTAAGGAGAAATTTATGAGCACAACCATCTACAAAGATTTTCACTTTGAAGCGGCACACCGCCTTCCTCATGTACCTGAAGGGCATAAATGTGGTCGCCTGCATGGGCACTCTTTCATGGTGCGCTTAGAAATTACGGGTGAAATTGATGCTCATACTGGATGGATCATGGATTTTGCTGATGTGAAAAGCGCCTTTAATCCTATCTATGAACGCCTAGACCACCACTATTTAAATGAGATAGAAGGCTTAGAAAACCCGACCAGTGAAGTACTTGCTCGTTGGATTTGGCAACAAACTAAACCATTACTGCCCTTGTTGAGTGCCATTACGGTCAAAGAGACCTGTAATGCAGGTTGTGTTTATCGCGGTGAGGAATAAGACCTTTATTGAGCTGTAAGTCATCACCTACAGCTCAACACACGTTGGTTACTGAATATTCAAATATTTGTGTGTTTGAATAGATAAACGCCAGTTACGTTGAATGCAGGTATCGATACACAGCTTAGTGGCAGACGTTTTTTGGCTAATCGGTTGCAACGCGACAATTGGAAGCTGACCTTGGGTGCGTAGAGAAAGCAGCTGATCAAGCGCTTCAATGTCTTTTTCTCTCGCGACAGGATGCTTAATTTCATTGGCACGATTAATCGCCTGTTCAAGCACCTGTAGCCCTCCTTTCATTCCCACTTTGGGGGAGACGGTAACCCACGTATTTTCAGTGCAGAGAATCGGATATGTACCGCTCGTTTCAATTTGGCATTGAAAGCCATTGGCTTCAAGCGTTTGCGTTAATGCCGTTAAGTCATAAATGCAAGGCTCTCCACCGGTTATCACGATATGTTTTGCGGTATAACCATTTTGCAGCATCAGTTGAATCAAACTCTCAGCATCGGACATCGCCCAGAAATCACTGTCTTGTGTTTTTAATGCAATATCACCCAATGTGGACTCTTTCGCAGGTTCTTTATCCCATGTCTGTTTGGTATCGCACCAACTACAACCAACAGGACAGCCTTGCAAACGAATAAAAACAGCGGGGACACCAGTGAAAACACCTTCCCCCTGTAGAGTTTGGAAGATTTCATTTATTGGGTATTTCATATTGCTCCTAGAAGATTCCATTTGGCGCATATTATATTGCAGATATCTATCTCGCGGGCAATGCACTTTGTGATAATGTAGTCACCCTGCGTTCAGGAAAGTACGTCAACTCAATCAACGAAACCGAAACAATATTCGGTACAATATTTCGAAATAAAGTTAATGACAGGAAAAGACATGCAAAGTAGTGAACAAAATCAACTCAGAAAGGGACTGAGTGTCCGGCACATTCGCTTTATGGCCTTAGGGTCGGCGATTGGTACTGGTCTATTCTACGGCTCTGCGTCTGCGATTCAAGCTGCGGGTCCAGCGGTGTTACTGGCTTATATGTTAGGTGGTGCCGCGGTGTTTATGGTGATGCGAGCCCTCGGCGAAATGGCGGTTCATCATCCAGTCCCCGGTTCATTTTCTCACTACGCAAGCCATTATATGGGTCCACTCGCAGGCTTTCTAACTGGCTGGAACTACGTATTTGAAATGCTGGTCGTCTGCTTAGCCGATATTACCGCCTTTGGGATGTATATGGGATTCTGGTTCCCACATGTTGATCAATGGGTGTGGGTCTTAAGTATCGTATTATTTATCAGTGCGCTCAATCTGTGTCACGTTAAGATTTTTGGTGAAATGGAATTCTGGCTTTCAATTATAAAAGTCAGCGCCATTATCGCCATGATTGTCGGTGGTGCCTTCTTGATGATCTACGGCTTTGGTCAAGAAACTAGCCATGAAGTGGGTATCCAAAACTTGTGGAAACATGGCGGGTTTATGCCTAATGGTATCGAAGGGGTGATAGCCTCTTTAGCAATAGTCATGTTTGCCTTTGGGGGAATAGAAGTCATTGGTATCACCGCCAGTGAAGCGCAAAACCCTGAAAAAACCATCCCAAAAGCGATTAATGCAGTCCCTATCCGTATCCTATTATTCTACGGGTTAACACTGTTTATTCTGATGTGCATCTATCCATGGAACCAAATCGGTCAAAATGGCAGTCCATTTGTACAAATCTTCGATAGTTTAGGGATCCAATCTGCAGCAAATATCTTGAATATCGTGGTGATCACCGCAGCAATTTCTGCGATCAACAGTGATATTTTTGGTGCGGGTCGGATGATGTACGGTATGGCTCAAGATGGGCAAGCACCAAAAGTCTTTACCAAACTGACTAAAAGCGGTGTGCCGTGGGTAACGGTTCTCGTGATGTCCGTCGTGATGTTACTGGGCGTATACCTGAATTATCTGTTACCTGAAAAAATCTTTGTTATTATTGCCTCGATTGCAACCTTCGCGACTGTGTGGGTTTGGTTAATGATCTTACTGTCCCAAGTTGCGATGCGCCGTAAGATGAGCCAAGAAGAAATTAAGAAGCTGAAATTCCCAGTGCCTTTCTGGCCAGTAGGTCCTGCAATCACCATCGCATTCATGGTGTTTGTTATCGCATTATTAGGCTTCTTTAAAGATACACAGGTAGCACTCATTGTCGGCTTTGTTTGGGTTGCGTTACTCAGCATTACCTTCTTTGCCATGCGTTATTACCAAAAACGTTAATAAACATTGATGAATAAAACAGCCCTACATCGTACACATATAGGGCTGTTTTTTATCAAGATACGTTACTCAACACTGAGTGCTTGATGAATGTCGGCAATCAACTCATCCACATTTTCTAAGCCAATAGAAAGACGGATCAATCCATCACTAATACCATATTGTTGCCTTTCTTCCGGTGTATAGGTGGAGTGGGTCATACTTGCCGGATGCTGTGCTAATGACTCACAATCTCCTAAGCTAACTGCACGTGAAAACAGTGTTAAATGATTTAAAAACCGTTTACCTGCCTCCAATCCCCCTTTCAGTTCAAAGGCAATCATTCCTCCCGCTAATTCCATCTGTTTTTGAGCTAATTGATACTGCTCAAAACTCGGTAAGCCAGGGTACATAATTGCCACCACCTGCGGGTGCGCTTCTAAATATTCAGCAATTTTTTGTGTACTTTGGACAATCCTATCCATACGAACAGACAAGGTTTTAAGCCCTCGGATAATCAGATTCGCATCATGAGGAGATAAACACGCCCCTGTCATATCTTTTAAGCCCACTAATCTTATATGCTTCGCACGCTCTGCGGTGGTGATCACCGCTCCCCCCATCGCATCGCCATGACCATTCATGTACTTAGTTAATGAGTGCAGAACAATATCTGCACCAAGAACCAGTGGTTTTTGAATATACGGTGTGCAATAAGTGTTATCGACTGCTACTAAAATATTATGCTGATGAGCAATTTGGCTCACCGCAGCAATATCCACTAAGCGCATGTTCGGGTTAGCAGGCGACTCAAAGAATATCATCCGCGTATTTTCAGTAATTGCTTGTGCCAAATTTTCCGGCTCACTCATATCAATATGACGAACTTTCACACCAAATCGAGCCAATCCATGATGAAAAAAGGCATAAGTACAACCATAAACAGTTAGATCAACTAACAGCTCATCACCCGGATTTAATAATGACCAAAACGTTGAGGTAATTGCGCCCATACCAGAGGAGAACACAATAGCCGCTTCTCCCTCCTCAAGAGAGGAAATTCTATTTTCTAATAGACTTAATGTTGGGTTATTAATTCGGGTATAAATATAGCCATCCTTTTCACCGCTAAAATAGGCAGCGCCTTCTTCTACACTTTTAAACACATAAGTCGATGTTTGGTAGATAGGTGAAGCTAAAGAGCCTAAATGATCCTGTGAATTATAATGACTATGGATCGCCCGTGTTTCAAAAGAACGTTTTATATCTAAACTCATACCACCTCCGAAAATTACCCTCCTTGGGATTGAGATAATCGAGAACCAACAATTTGCATTGTTCGCAAAAGTGTTGTAATTCCACGCAATGTATTAGGATCTTTTAATAATCCATACACTGAGCGAAAATTGGGATTTTTACTATCATGAATACCTTCCATTTTAGCCATATTATAGGCAGTACCTAATTCCCAGACAGGAACTAAAGTATCTTCAAAAGAGTTTGATAATCTTTCTACTGTACTGTTATCTAATATGTCCACAAGATCGGAAACTAGGGAAAGTAAATCAACAATATTGTCTAGGCGATTTAACTGTAATAATGGCGCTAATTTCTCAGCAAAATGATTACCCGCATCAGAACTTAATAGTTCAACCAGTTTACTTTGACTTTCATTATTCGACATTTTTAATTCCTTATTAAACTAAGCCACGAATTGCCGCCCAATAAATACCTCTATTGAAACCATTTCTTAGTAATCCACCCAATTTCGTTGGTGGAGTAGGAATAACATCGTGCTTATAATCATATTGCAAAGGCATGCCTGCCGTTAACCCCATTTGAGCAACCGCTTGCACTCGTC
>NZ_JAMPSW010000051.1:0-28008 GCF_028484855.1 Providencia sp. PROV033
GAAGGAGATGATTATTCAATTCAATTTTTAGATTTGGGTAAACCTAGTTTTCCCAGAAAACTCATCCACAAAAAGATAAGTATGCCTGATACACAGACTCTTCCACCATTAGAAGGTACGTTAGTATAGTCGAGTTAAGCTGGATAACTATCCAGCTTAAAATCACTTGCGCTTCAATAAGCTCAGTACTTCATAGTGTGCAGTATGTGGGAACATATCAAATAATTGAACTTTACAGACTTCATACCCCGATAATAACGCAAAATCTTGTGCCATGGTTTGAGCATTGCAGCTGGAATAGAGAATATACTCAGGATGCATATCCGATAAATAAGTGCATAAATTCTTACCAATACCACGACGCGGAGGGTTCACAAGAACTAAATCAGGAATATCGTCACGGCTAGTCGCAAAATTCGTCGAATCTAACGCTTGAAACTCAACATGCTGTAAACCCAGCTCTTGAGCAGATTGGCGAGCACACTCAATCGCTGGTGCACTGATTTCAATGCCCGTTAATTTTGTTGTCTTATCCGCGCAATGCAAACCAAATCCACCTACACCACAAAACAGATCCCATAAGCTAGTGATATTCAGTGCTTTCACCCACTCGCGAGCAGTTTGATATAGCTGAGATGCCACAATCGGATTCGTTTGGAAAAAACTTTGAGGGCGAATAAATAGAGGAACTTGGTTAAATTCATCCCGTAGCACATGCTGTTTCGTGAACATAATTTCCTGTTCACCCTCTAAAATAGCCATATGAATAGGTTGAATATTGGCGGTGATCACTGCCAATTGTGGTAATTTTTCTTGTAACCAAGGTAATGCGTTCTGTAACTGCGCGATTTTTTTATCGGAGCGCAAAACAAAGCGCAGCATGAATTGCTTGGTATGCCAGCTTTGAGTCAGCAAAATATATTTTAACTCACCGCGCTTACGCTCAATGTTATAAGGCGTTAGACCGGCTCTAGCAATAAAAGGAATCAACTTCGAAAAAACTTGAGAAAACTCGGCCGGATATAACGGGCACTCCGTCAAACTGACAGCAACACCATCACGATTAACAATCCCCAAAATGGGCTTTTCAACGCTGCCGCTCACGACCATTTTGGCTTTATTGCGAAATGCTTCAGCCGGTCCCGTTATAGGGAATAAAAATAAGGACGAATCAAGAGAAGGCAATAACGATTGCAAATGGCTTTGTTTGCGGGAAATTTGCTGTTCTGGCGATAATTCGAGCCATTGACAGGAGAGGCATTCTCCCGCCAAATATTTTTCACAGTGCATAGTGTATTTAGTGAATAATTACAGACGGTTTATCGTCAGGATCAGATTCTACTTCATCATCTTCCACTTCGGCGTCTTCAAACTCATCGTGGTTAGCATACAACAGATTATTACTGAAGATTTCAAAGACAATACTGGAAATTTGCTCTTCCGCTTCTTGAATAAAATGACTAAATTGGCGGTATGTCATACCCGCACCTAACGAAAATGATTGGCTGACGACTAATTTAGGCAGGTTTTCATTATTAATTTCGAGAAAAACCTTCGCAGTTAACGAGCTGGCATTAATTTGGCTAATATTCGCGACCAATGTAATAATCGCTGTTGGCTTAAGTTCCGCCAGTGCTGATAACACGAGGACATTATTAATAATGTCTAGTTTCGCATCAAATATTCCATCAATGTTTTGCATATGCGGAAGATGCAGCGCAGCACAAGAATCACACTCGAAATAAGAGGTTTTGAGTTGGTCGAGCCACTCACGTAATTGTGAGATATCTGGGTAACAAATGGAGTCCATGATCAATAACCTTCTTCAACTCAAAATAACGGCACAACAAAAATAACACTATTCATTCTAACAAATAGAAAGCGGATAATTTTCACACATCATCAGTCTAAACACCAGTAAAACCATGCTCAGTTCTACTTTTCGTCTGGTTTATCATCATCTATTAGATCATTTTTAGACTGCCGACGGTCACGGCTTGCGCTGCCCGATTTATTATCAATGCCTAAAAAAGTAAGTCCATGCACTGCGCGCCAAATAATGTTGATCATCGCAGGGATCAGGCACCCCATCCCAACCAGTATCATTGAGATGATCGCACCAGAACTCGCCAGCCAGTCTGGGAGAGTAATATAGTTATTTGTGGCAAGTAATACAGTGACTAATAATATGATTCCAATACCTTCTAGGAAAAGCACAGGCTTTGGCATATCCGCTAATGAGCGCATCGTTCCCTTCGTTTCTTTCGTGGGTTTTTGCTGTTGTTCCATGATGTTTTCCTTCATTTTATTGCCTTGCACTGACAGTATTGTTACAACGATTAGCGAATTATATATGCTGCCTATAGCTATGAAAGGAAAATTCAACTTTTATTTCTAAGCTGATGTTGGCATAGTATTGAGCATTATTATTTCGTATCTGATTAGTCATTAGAATCTGAGTTCTAAATTTAAGGAGATATTATGTACACTGTTATTTTTGGTCGCCCTGGCTGCCCATACTGTGTTCGCGCTAAAGAACTTGCAGAAAAACTGAAAAATGAACGTGACGACTTCGACTATCGCTATGTTGATATCCAAGCAGAAGGTATCTCTAAAGAAGACTTATCTAAAACTGTGGGTAAAACTGTTGAAACCGTGCCTCAAATTTTCATCGATGAGAAACACATCGGTGGCTGCACTGATTTCGAAGCATATGCTAAAGAAAATCTGAGCCTGTACAAATAATCAATATTACAACGCTCTTTCTTTTATAAAGCCTCAAATGAGATTCCTCTTTTGGGGCTTTACTTTTTCTTTTTGTGCTATGAAAAAATATTTTCATCAAAAATTGCACATTTTCCGATCATAGTGAGAACTTTCCTCTTTTCTCGTAGTCTTAATGAGTGCCACTGCTTTTCTTTGATGTCCCCATATTGAGGAGCCCGATAGCCATTTGATTCTTTCATGCTATCGGGTTTTTTGTGCCCAGCGCTTTTACATTTCCCCTGATAAATCACTGTTATTGAGCAAATATTGATTGAGTTAATGTTTAACAAAAAGTAAATTTGTCACCTTGAGTAGCAAGGTCTAGGGCAATCTAGAGTTATCCCCATTCCATTGCTATGTCCTATCTTCTTGAGAACACATGTCCGAGGTACTTTGATCGTGCTGGAACAATTAAATCTGGATCTTTTTAATCTGATCAACGCAACGCCTGAGTCCGCCAGTGGTACTATTGCGTTAGCCACGGTGATCGCCAAACGCTTGATCCTTATTTTCCCGCTATTTACTGTTGCGTGTTGGTTTTGGGGCGCGCAGTCAAGTATGACTCGCCAACGTGCCTTTGCCTGTAAAACGGCTTACGCCATTGTCATTGGCTTAGTAATTTCTTGGTTGATTGGTTATTTTGCACCACATGAGCGTCCTTTCGTGATGGGCATTGGCTCTAATTTCTTAGATCACGACGCAACTCCGTCTTTCCCAAGTAACCATGGAACTATTGTCTTCACGTTTGTTTTTGCTTTCTTATTTTGGCTAAGAACATGGGTTGGCTTCGTGTTTATGGTTCCTGCCATCGTTATTGCATGGTCTCGAATTTATCTTGGTGTTCACTGGCCGTTAGACATGATCGGTGCATTTATCTTAGGTGCTATTTCTTGCGGTTTATCTCAGCTGATTTGGGCTGGAGGCGGCAGTGTTATTCAGCAACCACTCACTCGTCTTTACCACCTCGTATTTGGTTCTCTCATTCGTAAAGGATGGATGCAACCTTAATTGGTGATTTAAAGTACTGACCTATTATCAGTGTCAGTACTTTCCCCTTCATTTTCTCCATCATTAAATATTGAGCTAAATCAAAGTTTGTTTTCATTTATTTTTAGCGATAATAACTTTATTTGAATTTATCAAATAAATATTAAAACAATTAATTAACAAATATTTTGTAACTATTTCTTATTATTTTTTTCGACAAAAAATAAGTATTTTATTTCCCATCTTAAATCCCCTAAAATAATTAACATATTTCGCAAGAACATTAATTAACCAAAAAAATTAATCACGTTATTAATTAATTAACACAAAGGAATAAATTCCTTTTATATCAATATGTTAAAACAAACCCCAGCTAGGTATTTCTCTAAAGAATAAAGCGGTTTTTTCATCCGTATTTTCAAGTCATTGATCATCTGATTGACGTTAAATTTTTTATTAACATGATAACGGTTTTAATGTTTTGTATTTTTATATAAATAAATTTGTCGAATAATCATTTTATGAACATTGCCGAAAATCCATGAAAACTAGCACTAAGTTAAATTTCATTAACAATTTTACAAAATTCACTGTGACCTGATAAACATGGGGGATATCTCTCTTTTGAGATAATGATCACGGCATTTTGCTCTGCTAAAATGTAGATTCTCACACTCAAAATCCACCTTTAAAAATTACTTATAAAATTACAAAACTGATTGAAAATGAATTTCATATTCATCTTAGTTTTATTTCCAATCAGATTGTTACGTATAAAACCATTATTCATGGCTAGACAGTGTATTAACCGATTGTTTATTTACTAATCACTGATTAAACCGTCGATTAATCGTACAAAAAGATTAAGAGCCTAGTGAAATAGGCACCCAATTTTTATTTTTGACTTTTATTTTTGGAGACTATTATGGATACAACAAAAGTTGGTTCCATCAACAAAACAGCCTCGCAAACAGGGAATGCTACCGCTTGGCGCAAAACAGACACCGTGTGGATGCTCGGCCTTTATGGTACCGCCATCGGCGCGGGTGTTTTATTCTTACCTATCAATGCGGGTATGAGTGGATTACTGCCAGTATTACTGATGTTAGTACTTGCTTTCCCAATGACATTTTTCGCTCACCGTGGTTTAACACGCTTTGTACTTTCCGGTTCAAAGAAAGACGGTGACATCACTGAAGTTGTAGAAGAACACTTTGGTCGTACAGCAGGTAACTGGATCACCCTACTCTATTTCTTTGCTATTTATCCTATTCTGTTAGTTTATGGTGTTTCTATCACTAACAACGTCAACAAATTCCTGACTGAACTTTTAGGCGTTGGCGCTCCACCACGTTGGTTGCTGGCACTGATTTTAGTCGGTGGCGTTATGGCAATCGTGGCATTCGGTGAAAAATACATTGTTAAAGTCATGAGTATGCTGGTGTTCCCATTCATCGCCGTACTGGTCGCTTTCTCTCTGTACATGGTTCCACACTGGAGCTCCGATGCTCTGAGTAC
The DNA here is from genome assembly GCF_028484855.1 of Providencia sp. PROV033. Lineage (NCBI taxonomy): Bacteria > Pseudomonadati > Pseudomonadota > Gammaproteobacteria > Enterobacterales > Morganellaceae > Providencia > Providencia sp. PROV033. The sequence continues at coordinate 5,272 of NZ_JAMPSW010000051.1, forward strand.
TTTATCGTTAGATAGCGTGGCTGAAGCGGCTAAAGCATCCGGCGGACAAAGTATTTGGATCACTATCTGGCTAACAATTCCAGTGATGGTGTTCGCGTTTAACCACTCACCAATCATCTCTGCATTCTCAGTGGCAAAACGTGAAGAATATGATGAAGCCGCAGAAAAGAAATGTTCACGCATTTTGGCTTCAGCCCACATCCTGATGGTTCTGACTGTGATGTTCTTCGTCATCAGCTGTGTATTCACGCTATCATCAGCAGATCTTGCTGCTGCTAAAGCGCAAAACATCAGTATCCTTGACTATCTGTCTGGTTACTTTGATCAGCCGTTCATCAAATACGCAGCAGCTATCATCGCCTTTATCGCTATCATCAAATCATTCTTAGGTCACTACTTAGGTGCTCGTGAAGGTTTCAATGGTTTAGTTGAGCGCGCGTATCGTGCGAAAGGTAAAACTGTTGATATCAAGAAATTAAACCGTGGTACTGCCCTGTTCATGCTGGTAACAACGTGGTTAGTCGCAACGCTGAACCCAGGTGTACTGGATATTATTGAAAGTTTAGGTGGTCCAGTCATCGCAATCCTGCTGTTCTTGATGCCAATGTATGCAATCAGCAAAGTTCCTGCAATGCGTAAATACTCCGGTAAACTCAGCAACATTTTCGTGGTTATCATGGGTCTAGTCGCAATCTCCGCTGCAACTTACAAGTTATTCTTCTAATTAAAAAATTAGCAAATAATTAAGTAAATCTAAGCCCTCAATTAACCTATATCAATCTGGTTAATTGAGGGATCTTCTATAATCATCTTACTGACAACAAATACCCTGTAATTGGCAGTTTGATGGGGATCCTTCAATATAGGAAGACAGAATATGATTAGCGTATTCGACATTTTTAAAATCGGTATCGGACCATCCAGCTCACACACTGTCGGCCCTATGAAAGCCGGTAAGCAGTTTGTCGATGACCTCATCCAGCAAAATCTTCTCACTAAAACCACACGTATTTCCGTCGATGTTTATGGTTCTTTATCGTTGACAGGTAAAGGCCACGCCACTGATATGGCGATTATTATGGGTTTAGCGGGTAATCTGCCCGATACGATTGATATTGATGCTATCCCAGCATTTATGCGCAATGTTGAGCAAACAGGCAAACTGTTGCTGGCAAATGGTCAACATGAAGTTGATTTCCCAACTGAAGGTGGGATGAATTTCCATTCAACCAACCTACCATTACATGAAAACGGAATGACTATCACTGCATTTGCGGGTGATAATATTCTGTATACCAAGAATTATTACTCCATTGGCGGTGGCTTTATCGTTGATGAAGAGCACTTCGGTCAAGAAACCGAAAATGCAGTCCAAGTTCCCTATCCTTATAAATATGCGGCTGATTTACAGAAACACTGTAAAGAAACGGGACTATCTTTATCTGCATTAGTGATGCAAAACGAGTTAGCCCTGCACAGTAAAGAAGAGATTTCTGAATACCTCGCTGCAGTTTGGGATGTCATGAAGTCGGGTATTGAACGTGGTGTGAGTACCGAAGGTTTATTACCCGGTCCATTACGTGTTCCTCGCCGTGCTGCCGCACTACGTCGCCAGCTAGTCACTTCAGATAACAACAATATCGACCCAATGGCAGTTATTGACTGGATCAACATGTACGCGCTTGCCGTCAATGAAGAGAACGCGGCAGGCGGTCGAGTTGTTACTGCGCCGACAAACGGTGCTTGTGGGATCATTCCTGCCGTTTTAGCCTACTACGATAAGTTTATTCGCCCAGTTAATGAAAACTCGTATACCCGCTATTTCTTAGTGTCCGGCGTCATTGGTACATTATATAAAATGAATGCCTCCATCTCTGGCGCTGAAGTCGGTTGCCAAGGTGAAGTGGGTGTTGCTTGCTCTATGGCGGCGGCAGGATTAGCGGAGCTAATGGGGGGCAGCCCAGAGCAAGTGTGTGTTGCCGCTGAAATCGCCATGGAACATAACTTAGGCTTAACCTGTGACCCAGTCGGTGGGCAAGTGCAAGTACCGTGTATTGAACGTAACGCCATTGCCTCTGTTAAGGCTGTCAATGCCGCACGTATGGCATTACGCCGTGTGAGTGCGCCAAGCGTGTGTCTCGATAAAGTGATCGAAACCATGTATGAAACAGGCAAAGATATCAATGCTAAGTATCGTGAAACATCACAAGGCGGTCTGGCTATTAAGCTAGCTCACTGTGAATAATCCTTCACCATACATACAAAAAGGGCCTGCAATTGCAGGCCCTTTGTTATTTATAAAGACGTGACTACCAAACTTGATAGGGTGTTTTTGTTTCTACCAGTATGCCCAATTGCCCAACTGCTCCACTTACTGAATCATTCGTATTTTGAGCTATCGTTTCTAAGGTTTGCACCAAATCACTCATACTTTCAGCTAATTTGTTCCCAATTAACTCATCCTCAATGGCTAAACCACCGACCACAATAGAATTGCTAATACTATCTCCACCACGAACTGAGCCAGAATTGGTGCCTGAGTTAAATGCCGTTCCAGCGGAAATAGCAGGCGATGGTGTCGTCGTCTTCTCTACAGATTTCAACGAAAATTCTACTCTAGAAGAGCTTTTAGTAGGATCATTTAGCATTTCCTCACCTTGTGTAGCTAAAGCACCAATTTCAGATAACATTGGTTTTAATTGCTTGAAAGTCTCCATATCCGTTTTGACCGATAACTGATAAAGACGATATGTTTCTTCCAATTCAGAATAAGATTGGCGACCATGTTGTAAACGGTCTGCTAATTGTTTTTTCTCTACCTCTAATAAGTCAATTTTATCTTTTAAATTAGATACTTTAGAGCTGCATTCAGACTCTTTTCGCACTTTCTCATCTAAGATACCTGTCAGGTAAACAAGATCATTATTCAAACGTGTAATTCGGGCATTTAAACCTTCATTGTTTTCATTAACCCGCAATAGCTTTTCATTCAACTCAGTGAGTTTTTTATTTTTTTCATCAATTTTGCATTGAAGTTCGGTAATTTTTTCTTCTTGTTTTTTATTTCTATCTTGCTGTGTTTTTAAGCGTTCTTCTAATTTATTTTTGTCTCCATTTGCTTGCTCCAATTTAGCTTCGAGACTTTGAATTTCTTTTTTCCCTTGATCAACAAGTGCTTTCAAACGGTCAATTTCACCACGTTGAATCTGCATATCTGAATGCAATTGTTCAACATTCTGTTTGGCTTTTGAGAGCTCATTATTCAGCTGCGCTTTTTCTTGTTCATGATTAATTAGGCGTTGATTCGCTTCCTTTAATTTATTTTGATCTTCCTGAGATTGACGTTTCTGATCCGCTAATTCTTGCTGTTGTTGTTGTAATTCTTGTTTTTGGGATTCAATGTCTTTCTGCAATTGCAGTAATTCATTATTTTTACGGATAATTTCCTTATTCGCATCCGCTAATTGCTTTTGCATACCTTGATATTTTTCAATACCACTTTGTAATTCCCTAATCGCATTACCCCCTTTAATGAAAGAGTTTTCACTGTTAGTCGAGCCTAATCTGTTCAGTGCAGAACCACCATTTAACTCATTATTGTTTAAACCAAAGTTTGTACTATGACCGCCTTCAACTCCCCCATTGTTCAGCCCTTCATTGTTACCATCCCCCCCTTTAATAATATGGCTATTTGTATGGTGGTTAACCGTGTGACCGCCATTGACTGAACCGCCCCCCTTACCAGAATCCGTTGCATTACCTGACTTTATAACTCCTGTATTTTCACCACAGTTATCCGCTTGACCACCATTAACACTGCTCTCACCGATCCCTTTGGTATTTTTTTGTTGAAACAGTTGTTGCATTCTTTCGTCCATGGAAATGCCCATTGATACGTTCTCCGTTAAAATAGATTAGATAAAATGATTTAAAAATAAGTATATCGAATGAAAAATAAAACCAACAATAATTTAACTTATTAATTTTCAAACGATTTAATAATTATTAAATTAAATAGAATCTATTTCAATTGAAGTTAATCTGTAAATTTAATTAATATTAAAACAAAAAGGCCTCATGAATGAGGCCTTAATTGATTTGCTAAATAACGAATTACTTCTTATCCAAAAATTGCATTCCACCAACCCGTAATCGTCTTCATGACATAATCCCAAATTCGCCCAAAGAAACCCGCTTCTTCAACCGCTTGCTTAGCGACTAATGGGTGTTGCTCGATAACTTCATCATTTAAAATAAAGTTAATTGTGCCGACTTTCTGGTTTAACGCTAATGGTGCCTCTAGGGAATCATTATCCAGCTTGATATCCACTTTTAAATTCTGTAGCTGACCTTTTGGAATCGTCACTGCTACATCGTTTTCCACGCCTAAAGGCACTTCTGAAATATCACCAAACCATACACGCTGTTTTTGTAGTACGGCATCACCTTTAATTGGCGTCACCGTTTCAAAAAATCGAAAACCCCAAGTGAGTAGCTTTTCACTTTCAGCAAAACGAACACGGTCACTCGGTGCCCCTAATACCACGGAAATTAGACGCATAGGACCATCCGTTGCTGATGCCACTAAATTATGACCAGCCCCACTAGTATGCCCTGTTTTCACGCCATCGACTTTGAGATTCTGGCTCCACAATAAACGGTTGCGGTTAGGCTGACGGATATTATTGAAGGTAAATTCTTTTTCTTTGTGTAGTACATACTCATCAGGTACATCACGGATCAGCGCTTGCGCTAATACTGCCATATCTCTAGCAGTACTGTACTGCCCATCAGAATCTAAGCCGTGTACTGTTTTAAAATGCGTATTTGTTAAGCCAATTTTTTGAACGTAGCCATTCATCAAGTCAACAAAAGATTCTTGGCTTCCTGCAACATGCTCAGCAAGGGCAATACTGGCATCATTCCCAGATTGGATAACCACACCTTTGTTTAAATCTAATACCGAAACACGATCCTTCGGCTTCAAAAACATCAAGGATGACCCTTTTAAAATCGGATTCCCCGTCGCCCATGCAGCCTCACTAACGGTCACCATATCCTGAGGTGTAATTTTCCCCGCCTTCACGGCCTGCCCGACGACATAACTCGTCATGATTTTGGTCAAGCTCGCAGGGTCTAAACGTTCATCAGGGTTACTGGAAGCTAAAATTTTGCCGCTGTTATAATCCATCAATACAAACGCTTTTGCATCAACTTGTGGAGCAACGGGTGTCTGAGCCGCATAAACACTCGCGCTCATCACAACGAATAGACTTAATCCAATACCAGTCCCTCGTACGGTCGAGGACAACGTGTTTTTATTCATTGGTTACTCCTTTACTATTCCAACTCAAATCATTCATCACAATCAAAACCATCATTAGGCGTTCACTAGAAACCAAAAATGCAGTCAAATTCATCGAGATACTGCAAAATATTACTTCACTAAAACACTCTCTATACCCTAAACAAAATAGACAACAATGACCACCAGCAATGAGTAAATAATAAAGTTCCTCAATTCATCAATTTCATCTATCTTAGTTAGGTCAAATCTAAATATTCGGTCAAAAACATAATATGGGAGATTCCAATGTTAACTGTCTGGGGACGTACTAACTCTTCAAACGTCAAAAAAGTACTGTGGTGCCTGAAAGAGCTGAATATTCCTTATAATCAAAAAGATGTTGGTGGACCATTCGGTGGTGTCGATACACCTGAATATAAAAAAATGAATCCAAACAGCACAATTCCAACTTTACAGGATGAAAGGTTTACCCTGTGGGAATCCAATGCAATTTTACGTTACCTTACGGAAAAATATGATCACTCTCACCTATTGTTAGCCGCTGATCTACAAGAAAAAGCTGCTGCCGATAAATGGATGGACTGGAGCGGCGCCAATCTGTTTGATCATATCAAACAAATGATGAACAAAATTGTTCGTGTCCCTGAGGCCGACAGAGACCCAGTTCAAGCCAAAATCATTTATCAAAATATCGAAAAGCTTTTGGCAATTGCTGATGAGGCACTTAGCACTCAAGCCTATTTTAGTGGGGATAAATTTGGGATTGCGGATATCGCTATTGCGCCACTGTTCTACCCATGGCATGAGATTGTTACTGAACGCCCTGCATTTCCTCATTTAGAGCGTTGGTATCAAACACTGACCCAACGTCCAGCCTTCCAAGAAATTGTCATGTTACCTATCAAATAACCGTTTACCGTGGTGCCAAAAGAAGCGCCACGGCTTAGCCTTAGCTCATCGGCATATATAATGGATGCGTGAATTGATACTCATAACCCAGCTCATGACAAATTCGTTGTCCATCAATTGTTTTACCTGCCATTTCATCCTCTTCTAACACAAACTTTGGCGGCGTTAAATTCAGAGACTCAGCGGCTTCAGTATAAAACTGTTGGCGAGTTGGATGCTCGGGCGCACATAAATTATAAACATGCCCACCTTCTGATCGCTGAATTAATAACAAAATCGCTGCAATAACATCGTCTTGATGCACCATATTAACTGGCTGATTCGCGCCCTTGACTTGCTCTTTTCCTGCAAGGAATCTCCCTGCATGCCGATTCTCCCCGACCAGACCCGCTAGTCGCAGTACATCTACACGAATATTCGGTAACCCATGAAGCCACTGTTCAACAGCAATTAACGCTTTAGCGGAGGCTGTTTCACCCAATAAAGGCGCATCTTCCGTAATACCCCCCTCAACCTCACCATAGACAGATGTGGATGACGTAAAAATAACTCGAGGAACCTGATAGCTTATTGCGCTGTCCACTAATTGCTCAATGGCCACAATATACCCTGAAAGGCTAACTTTCGATGGCGGCAGTAAAATCACCAATACCTCGGTTCCTTCCATTAACTGGTCCAAATCATCGACATCACAGCGTAATTCTGGGGTTAACTGCAATTGATAACAATCAATACCTACCCCACGAGCCGCTTCAACACCATCGATACTCGTTTTTGTTCCTGCCACATTCATTCCGTGAGCCATCAAGCGATTTGCTAGAGGTACACCTAACCAACCTAAACCAATAATGGTGATTTTTTTCATGTTACTGTCCCGCTACTGAGAAAGTGATTACATCATTGCCCATAGATTAGCTGAAAATCATTTAACTTCCGAAGCTATTTTCCAAGAGATTAATCACTATAAAAAACCACTAACTAATTATTATGCGTTATTTTGAAAAAAAGGGTTGCATTCATAGTATGAAATCGGATAGCTTGATTAGTATTGAATGTTTAAGCAATTATCCAAATAACTAAACGGAAGCTATTATGACCTGTATTTCACGCAACCATCATCACCACCATCATCCTGATTAGTCTTTCGGGCGATGTGTGCTGGAAGACGATCAACGACTCTTCCGGTGGCTGAAATGCAAATTGAGAGAACCCTCGGAAGATAATCTTCCGAGGGTTTTTTTATTATTAATCAAAAAGATATTTTTGGGATGTGGAGTAGAATTATGTTGGACAAATCACGTTTACGTATCGCAATACAAAAGTCAGGACGTTTAAGCGAAGAATCAAGAGAGCTCCTTGCTCGCTGCGGCATTAAAATCAATTTACAACAGCAGCGATTGATTGCTTATGCAGAAAATATGCCTATTGATTTACTTCGTGTGCGCGATGACGATATTCCAGGGCTGGTCATGGATGGTGTTGTTGACCTCGGTATCATCGGTGAAAACGTATTAGAAGAAGAAGTATTAAGCCGCCAAGCGCGTGGCGAAAAACCGCAATTTACCACCTTACGTCGCCTTGATTTTGGTGGCTGCCGCCTCTCTCTAGCTGCGCCATTAGACTTCAATTATACCGGGGCAGAATGCTTGAATGGTTCCCGTGTCGCCACCTCTTACCCGTACCTACTAAAACGCTATTTTGATGAAAAAGGCGTGACATTTAAATCTTGCTTACTGAACGGTTCTGTAGAAGTCGCGCCACGCGCTGGTTTAGCCGATGCCATTTGTGACCTCGTTTCTACAGGCGCAACCCTTGAAGCAAACGGCTTAAAAGAAGTGGAAGTCATCTACCGCTCAAAAGCCTGTTTAATCCAGCGTGATGGCGAAATGTCAGCCGATAAGCAACAGTTAATTGACCGCATGATGACGCGTATTCAAGGCGTTATCCAAGCCCGCGAATCAAAATACATTATGTTGCATGCTCCGGGTGAAAAACTCGAAGAAATCATCGCACTGTTACCGGGTGCTGAGCGACCAACAATTCTGCCATTAGCTGGCGACCAAAGCCGCGTTGCAATGCACATGGTCAGTTCAGAAACCCTATTCTGGGAAACCATGGAAAAACTGAAATCCTTGGGCGCAAGTTCAATTCTTGTTTTACCAATTGAAAAAATGATGGAGTAAATCGCCATGGAACTGGGATTCAATCAACCAATTCGCTGGTCAGACTGCCTTGAAGAACAGCAAGAAACATTACTGATGCGTCCTGCTATTGCCGCCTCTGGCAACATTAGCGCCGCTGTCAGCCAAATTATTGATCAAGTGCGCACTGGGGGCGATGCAGCGCTTATCGCTCTGAGTCAACGTTTTGATAAAACAGAGATTAGCTCTGTTCGTGTTTCACAAGAAGCCGTTGATGAAGCCCAAGCTCGCCTTGGCGATAACATAAAAGCGGCAATGAATACGGCGATTGGTAACATTCGTCGCTTCCACGAAGCTCAAAAACCCACGCCGATCACCGTTGAAACCCAAGCGGGAGTCGTTTGTCAACAAGTCACCCGCCCGATTGATTCCGTTGGGCTGTATATCCCGGGCGGTTCTGCACCATTACTGTCTACCGTCATGATGCTAGGAACCCCTGCGAATATTGCGGGTTGCCGCAAGATTATTCTCTGTTCACCACCGCCGATTGCGGATGAAATTTTATATGCTGCGAAGCTGTGTGGGATTACAGATATCTTCCAAGTTGGTGGAGCACAAGCTATTGCCGCGATGGCATTTGGTACCAAAAGCATTCCTAGCGTTGATAAAATTTTTGGTCCGGGAAATGCCTATGTCACCGAAGCTAAACGCCAAGTTAGTCAAAGCTATCAAGGTGCAGCGATTGATATGCCTGCGGGTCCTTCCGAAGTATTAGTGATTGCTGACAGCCAAGCCAACCCTGCGTTTACCGCCTCTGACTTATTATCCCAAGCGGAGCATGGGCCTGATTCTCAAGTGATTTTACTGACAGATAGTGCTGATTTTGCTCAGCGTGTCATTGACGAAACAGAGAAGCAACTTGCGGTGTTATCCCGTGCATCCATTGCCCGTGAAGCACTTAGCGCAAGCCGCGTCATTATCGCCGATTCTATCGAACAATGCGTGGAAATCAGTAACCGCTATGGACCTGAACACTTGATTTTACAAACCCGCAATGCGGACGAACTCGTGGAATCTATCACCAGCGCAGGCTCCGTATTTGTTGGCGATTGGTCCCCAGAATCGGCGGGAGATTATGCGTCTGGCACCAATCACGTATTGCCAACTTATGGTTATACATCAACCTATTCAAGCCTTGGTTTAGCCGATTTTATGAAGAGAATGACAGTACAAAAACTCTCGGCTCAAGGATTGTTAGGATTAGCAAACACCATAGAAACATTAGCGCAAGCTGAAAAGCTTACCGCTCACAAAAACGCCGTTACCCTACGTGTCACCGAACTAAAAAAACAAAATCAGGAGTGAAACATGAGCCAGACGTTTAATGCCGCCAGCCTTGCGCGTGAAAATGTAAAAGTGATGACCCCATATATGTCAGCTCGCCGTCTTGGCGGGAATGGCGATGTGTGGCTGAACGCAAATGAATACCCAACAGCACCGGATTACCAATTTATTGAGCGTAACCTCAACCGTTATCCAGAAGCCCAACCCGCGGGTGTCATCAATAATTACGCAGCTTACGCCGGATTATCCCCAGAGCAAGTCTTAGTTTGTCGCGGGGCGGACGAATCTATTGAATTACTGATACGCGCATTTTGCGAGCCTGGTAAAGACGCTGTCATGTTCTGCCCTCCTACTTACGGAATGTACAGTGTCAGTGCAGAAACCTTTGGTGTAGAACAGAAAAAAATTCTGTCGTTACCCGATTGGTCACTGAATGTCACCGCTATCCGCGAAAACTTATCGAATACCAAACTGATTTACATCTGTAGCCCAAATAACCCAACGGGCAACATCATCGATAACCAAGCACTGCTGGAAGTATTAGAAATGGCTGCAGGTCGCGCGCTGGTAGTGGTCGATGAAGCTTATATTGAATTTTGCCCAGAATTCAGCGTCGCGAGCTGGCTTGCCAAATACCCAAACCTAGTGATTTTAAGAACCTTATCAAAGGCATTTGCGCTAGCAGGGTTACGCTGTGGATTTACCTTGGCATCCCCTGAAGTGATTGAAGTTTTACTGAAAGTCATCGCCCCTTATCCGCTCTCTACCCCTGTGGCGCTGATAGCTGAAAAAGCCCTAAACGCAGATGGCATCGCCATCATGAAAAAACGCGTGTTAGAAATTCGCGAAAATCGTATTGCGCTTTCGGAAGCTTTGCGTGACTTATCGATTGTCGAAACCGTCTACCCAAGTGAAACCAACTATATTTTGGTGCGTTTTACCGACGGCGCTACAGTGTTTAAAGCGCTGTGGGATCAAGGCATTATTTTACGCGATCAAAGCAAGCAGCCGGGGCTGATCAACTGCCTGCGTATCACCATTGGTACCGAAATTGAAAACGTCCGTGTCATTGAAGCGATTAAAGCACTTTGCTAATTAGGAAATAGTCATGAGCCAGAAAATTCTTTTTATCGACCGTGATGGAACATTAATTACCGAACCACCGACAGATTATCAAGTGGATAGCCTCAGTAAGCTCGCCTTTGAAAAGGATGTCATTCCAAGCCTATTAGCACTGCAAAAAGCCAACTATCGCTTAGTGATGATCACCAACCAAGATGGTTTAGGCACCAAGAGCTTCCCGACAGAAGATTTCGATCCGCCTCACAATTTAATGATGCAAGTATTTGAATCTCAAGGTATCCGCTTTGATGATGTGTTAATTTGCCCACATTTGCCTGCGGATAACTGTGCATGCCGTAAACCAAAAACTAAGTTGGTAGAAAATTACCTGAAAGACGGCGTATTAGATATTGAAAACAGTTATGTCATTGGTGACCGCGAAACCGACATACAACTTGCCCAAAATATGGGAATTAAAGGGCTACGTTACAGCGCCAACGAACTTGATTGGAATGCTATCGCCAATCAACTCACTAAGCGTAACCGCTACGCGCTAGTTGAACGCGTCACGAAAGAAACCAATATCCAAGTAGAGGTGTGGTTAGACCAAGAAGGGGGTAGCAAAATCAGCACGGGTGTTGGCTTCTTTGATCATATGCTGGATCAAATCGCGACCCATGGCGGTTTCCGCTTACGCATTGAGGTTAATGGCGACCTATTTATTGATGACCACCACACTGTCGAAGACACGGGTTTAGCCTTAGGTGAGGCGTTACGTGTCGCTCTGGGTGATAAACGCGGAATTGCACGTTTCGGTTTTGTTCTGCCAATGGACGAGTGTCAAGCACGCTGTGCGCTGGACATTTCAGGTCGACCACACTTGGAATATAAAGCGGAGTTTAAATATCAGCGCGTTGGCGACCTTAGCACTGAGATGATTGAGCACTTCTTTAGTTCATTATCCTATGCAATGGGCTGTACATTGCACCTAAAAACCAAAGGAAAAAACGATCACCACAAAGCAGAAAGCCTATTTAAAGTGTTTGGTCGTACATTACGCCAAGCGATTCGTGTTGAAGGGGACACCCTACCAAGTTCGAAAGGAGTTCTGTAATGAAGGTTGTAATCCTTGATACGGGCTGTGCAAACTTAGCCTCTGTCTCCTATGCCATTAAACGCTTAGGCTACGAACCAACCGTCAGCCGTGATACCAATACCATTTTACAAGCTGACAAAGTATTTTTACCTGGTGTAGGCACTGCCAGCGCTGCGATGGAAAAGCTCGCTGAGCGTGAACTTATCCCTTTAATTAAAGCACTGACTCAGCCTGTTTTAGGTATCTGTTTAGGTATGCAATTACTGGGCAATATCAGCGAAGAAGGTCAAACAGAAATTCCACTGTTAGGGTTAATTGACAGCCCCGTACGTAAAATGGATGCGAACGGGTTACCAGTCCCCCACAGTGGTTGGAATCAAGTGAAAGCACTCGCGGGCAATCCCCTATTTAAAGGGATCAGCGACGATGCCTATTTTTATTTTGTGCACAGCTATTCAATGCCTATTTCCGCCAACACCATCGCGCAAACACAATATGGCAACCTGTTTAGTAGTGCTGTGAATAAAGATAATTTCTATGGCGTTCAGTTCCACCCAGAACGTTCGGGTGCCGCGGGTGCTCGCTTGATCCAAAACTTTTTGGAGATGTAAACCATGATCATACCTGCTTTAGATTTAATTGATGGCACTGTGGTGCGTTTACATCAAGGGGATTACGCCAAACAAACTGATTATGGCACCGACCCACTACCACGCTTACAAGACTATGAAAAACAAGGCGCTAAGTTACTTCACTTAGTCGATTTAACTGGTGCAAAAGACCCACAGAAACGCCAAATTCCTCTGCTGAAAAAACTACTGGCAGGCGTCAGTGTTCCTGTCCAAGTTGGCGGTGGTATTCGTACCGAGGATGATGTCAAAGCACTACTCGATGCTGGAGCGACTCGCGTGGTGATTGGCTCGACGGCAGTGACCCAACCAGAGTTAGTCAAAACGTGGTTTCAACGTTATGGTGGCGACGCTATCGTATTAGCATTAGATGTGCGCATTAATGCGCAAGGCATCAAAGAAATTGCCATTAGCGGCTGGCAAGAAAACTCCAATTTATCCCTTGAACAAGCCATTGAAATATATCGCCCTTATGGCTTGAAACATGTTCTTTGTACCGATATCTCCAAAGATGGCACCCTATCAGGCTCGAATGTGAATTTGTACCGTGAAATTAGCGAAAAATTTCCCGATATTGAAATTCAAGCCTCTGGTGGAATTGGTAATTTAGATGATATCGCCGCCTTGCCAGCCTCTGGTGCTGCGGGTGTTATTGTTGGACGCGCATTATTAGAAGGTAAGTTTACCGTAACGGAGGCAATTGAATGTTGGCAAAACGCATAATTCCTTGTTTGGATGTCCGTGACGGACAAGTCGTTAAAGGTGTGCAATTTCGCAACCACGAAATCATTGGTGATATCGTTCCTCTCGCACAACGTTATGCCCAAGAAGGGGCCGATGAACTGGTTTTTTACGATATTACTGCCTCTTCAGATGGTCGTGTTGTTGATAAAAGCTGGGTCGCCAAAGTAGCCGAAGTGATTGATATTCCCTTCTGCGTGGCGGGTGGAATTAAAAGCGTGGAAGATGCTGCTCAGATCCTCTCTTTTGGCGCAGACAAAATTTCAATCAACTCCCCTGCATTGTCTGATCCAACTCTAATTAGCCGTTTGGCTGATCGCTTTGGTGTTCAGTGCATCGTGGTTGGAATCGATACATGGTTTGATGCAGAGACCAATGAATATTTGGTTTATCAATTTACTGGCGATGAAAAACGCACCACCCAAACTCGCTGGAAAACCCTTGATTGGGTGAAAGAAGTTCAGCAGCGCGGCGCCGGAGAAATTGTGCTCAATATGATGAACCAAGACGGTGTACGACAAGGTTACGATCTGGTACAACTGAAAAAAGTTCGTGAAGTGTGCCAAGTTCCACTGATCGCCTCCGGCGGTGCAGGGGAAAAAATCCACTTCCTAGACGCCTTTACTGACGCTGGCGTCGATGGCGCTTTAGCCGCTTCGGTGTTCCACAAGCAGATTATTAACATCGGTGACTTAAAGCAGTACTTAGCAGAAAATGGAGTTCAAATAAGAGTATGTTAACCACAGAACAATGTAATCAGCTTGCATGGCAAAAAGTCGATAACCTAATGCCCGTCATCGTTCAGCACGCTATTTCTGGTGATGTTCTCATGTTGGGTTATATGAACCAAGAAGCGCTGAAAGTGACTTTAGAGAGCCGTAAAGTCACCTTTTTATCTCGCACCAAACAGCGCTTGTGGACTAAAGGTGAGACTTCCAACAACTTCCTAAATTTAGTCGATATTGTCGCTGACTGCGATAACGATACTTTGCTTGCCATGGCGCTGCCTGATGGTCCAACCTGCCATAACGGCACCACCAGCTGCTTTGCACCAGCTCAAAGCGAATGGGGCTTTTTATATGAATTAGAAACCTTACTAAAAGAGCGTAAAAATGCCTCACCAGAAAGTTCATATACTGCCCGTCTGTATGCTAGCGGCACCAAGCGTATTGCACAAAAAGTGGGTGAAGAAGGCGTTGAAACCGCACTCGCTGCCACGGTGAATGACCGCGAAGAATTAACCAACGAAGCCGCCGATTTGATGTACCACTTAATGGTGCTATTGCAAGATCAAAACCTCGATTTGACCGCCATTATCAAGCGTTTAAAAGAACGCCATCAGTAACTGGCTTAAGGGTAACTATTTTATGATAGCTGCCCTTACTTTCTTCTCTCGTCATTGTTTCTCTCTCTGAACTTGCTATCATTCCCCTCATTTGATGTGGACTTTTGAAGGAGCTCATTGTGTCTGACAATGACGTTTTTACACAGTTAACCCAATTACTGAATAGCCAAAATGCAAAATATCGCGTGATGGAGCACCCAACGGCGGGAAAATCTGAAGAAGTGGCAAAAATCCGCGGCACACAGCTAGGTCAAGGCGCCAAAGGGTTAGTCTGCCATGTAAAAGGAAATGGCGTACGTCAGCATGTTTTAGCCATCCTACCTGCGGATCAACAAGCCGACTTGAGTAAAATTGCCAAAGCAATTGGTGGAACCCGCGCATCATTAGCGAGCCCAAAAGAGGTTGATGAACTTACCCATTGTGTTTTTGGTGCCATCCCTCCTTTTAGCTTCCATCCTTCGTTAAAGCTTATTGCTGACCCTTATCTGTTTGTGCGCTTTGATGAACTCGCCTTTAATGCAGGAAGCTTAGAACGTTCAATTATTCTTAATACCCAAGATTACCAGCGTATCGCGTCACCCACTTTAGTCGAGTTTATTCGCACAAATCATGAGCTTGATATAGCATAAATAAAATAACACCTTTGCTACCTAATTAACGCACTCGTTTTATGGTAATAAAAAAACCAATATAGTCACAAAATGATGGGTAATTAATCTGAAAAAGGGTTATCCACGGATAACCCTCTATAATTGAAAAATCCGGTGTTTCAACACCATAACCCATTACTGAGTTTGGTCATAGTGTTCACTAGCGTCTTTTAATGCCAGGAAATCCGAACTGCAAATAAATCTTTTTAATGCCTCGAATTTATCTTCACTCCATTCATATATCTTCAGCGCTAATAATTGTTCTATCACGTCAGAAGAAAAACGAGTTTTAATAGGCTGCGCAGGGTTCCCTCCCACAATGGTATAAGGCGGAACATCTTTAGTCACGACGCTATTGGTCGCAATCACCGCTCCCTCACCTATTTTGACTCCCGGCATAATAAATGCCCGCATGCCAATCCAAACGCCATCTTCAATTATTGTATCGCCTTTACCAACATAAGCCGCTTCAATATGCTCAAGAAAAGGATACAGGCAGAACCAATCCAATCGATGAGTATGATTACCGCCCATCAAAATCACAGTTTCCGCCCCAATACACTCATAATCGCCAATATACAATTGGTCTACATGCCAAGCTAACTGCCAATTTCGGCTCTGTTCATCGCCTTGTAAATAACGAACCACCGATTGTTCGAAACCGTCATCCCAACAGTCACTATAGTAACTGTGCCGACCTTTAATATGGATGTTAGTGTTTTGAACAACTTCATGTAATAGCTGAGTCTTCGACCAATGTTTCTTTTTCATGGTAAATAACCTTTAAATCAGTATTTAATTACCATAGAACGCATTCTATGGTGATGTAATTGCGTTCACACTACATCACCGCTAACCGATCCTCGGCTGCTTTAATAATGGATTATTAACCATATCGATTACTCAATTTTCTCTATTATGGCAGCGCGTTTTATACTGGTTTTTCTTGCAATTAATCCGAAAATACATCCAGCTAGCATCACTAGAGCAAGGGACAATTTCGGTGCTATCGGTAACGCAATTGCACATAACCCTAATACAGCGCCACCCGCCATTTGCACAAACCCCACGAGGGCTGATGCCGCCCCAGCTTCATTGCCGAATGGCTCTAACGCATAGCTTGTCGCCGTGCCCATCATAAAGGCAAGCCCTGTACACGCGCAGGCAACCGGCAACATATACACTAACCAATGGGTTTGCATTTCAGGTGAAAGCACCATCAAACCGAATAATAAGCCGATGCAACCAAGTGCCATCATGACACTACCGATTGATAAACAGGCTGGACGTCCCATTTTGCGAATACAATAGTTCGCAATATAACTTGCCAGCATGATCCAAAAACCGTTAACGCCAAAAACAATCGAGAACTCAAGTGGCGTTAATTGGGCATCCCCCATTAATACGCTAGGAGCTAAAGAGACATACGTCAGTGCCATGCCCATTGCGCCGGCATTTACCAATGCAAAAATCAAAAAATGCTCACTCGTCAGAATGCGAAAATAACTCTTAAACTGGAGCTTTTTGACCTGTTGTAAGCTGGCAGGACGCGTCTCTGGGAGAAAAAATAAAATTAGCAGGAAAATCGCTACAGCATAAATCGCCAAGAACCAAAATGGCGCTCGCCATCCCCATGCTTCCGCCAGTAATCCCCCTAACAATGGCGCCAATGCAGGTACAATATTCAGCGTTCCATTTAAAAATCCAAATGCTCTCGCGGCTTCTGTGCCATTCATACGGTCACGGACACAACTAAATGCCACTACAGAGGTGCAGCACACAGCCACTCCTTGTAACAGCCGAGAAGCAATAAATAACCCTGCCGTCGTTGAGAATGCGGCCACAATGGATCCAGCTAGATAAATAGCTAACCCAATGATAGCGATAGGCTTACGACCAAATCTATCGACTAATGGCCCAGAAATTAGCTGTCCAATCCCTAAGACTAAAATAAATAATCCGATGGTCGATTGGATTATAGACTCGCTACTCCCTAAATCTTTAGCGATAGCTGGAATAGTCGGTAAATACAGATCTATCCCAAGAGGACCTAATAGGACTAAAAGTAATAATAAAGCGAGAAATTTATGCATATGACCGATTCTGAGCAGGTGAGTTATCGATAACGATTTCGAAAATGGCTATCGATAATATCAGAATTTCTGTATAGATATCGAATCTTATCGATACTTGGTAATTGCATGAACCACTTCGGTGCCTCTTATCGGCTGTAAATCATCATTATCAATCAAGACACGAATATCTCTTGGTAATAACTTTTCATTCAATAAACGGTTCACGGTACGCTGGTTATCTACTCGATAGATGGTATATCGAATTAATTGAGTGGAGCCTAAATTATCAAAATAATAATATTCATCCCCTTTTTTCCATACCTGACCAAATCTACGATGATCTAAATCACCCACCTTTTCCCATGGTGAGTTATTCGTTTCATTGAAACGATATATTTTTGTACTCCGTGAAATTAACCCCGGATTTTTATTGGTTCCCCAAGTCTCGGAATCCTGTAGATAATACGTTTGGCTATTATGAGTGAACACTAAAGGTGCAATTTCTTTTAATTCACCGTCAATAAATGGATTCGCTCCCGCGCGAACAATAATTTCTTTTTCTCTATGATAGAAAAATACGCCACCTCTCGACAAAAACAGGGCTTGATTCACATGCTGACTATGACGGCTTATTAGCTGATAAGGCGCGTGTTGCTCAGGAAATAAAATATCATTCATCGCCACATTGCCAGATTGTGGATCAATCAAATAACCTTCTTGAAATAACCCGTCCAATATCAAGCTGTATAAACCAGAATGACTCTTTATTGGCAATTTATATTGGTCATAATAGACATTAAGATTATCCCGATAAAAATGAAGGCTATCCCTCACGGAATCATCATCCTGAAGGGAGCCAATATCCTGTAGGGTCGCAGGATCTGCATCTGGCATATATTCCCCTTGATAAAAAATGCGCTGCCCATCAGTTGCCAAATAACGTGACAATAATGATTGATATGGCGTCGATGATGCAGGAAGTGGTTTCATCGGGTAAATATAAGTTTGCGGTTTATCCCCTAAATCCCAACCATATAACCAAGACTTAAATAATTCATCCATTGTTGAAAGCTCATAATTCCTTACTGAGCCCATTGAGCAATATACGGTCTGATTTCCATCCGTAAAATAGTTATTTCCCAGCGATTTTACGCTGTTAGGATTAAATGCAGGGATTGCCAAGTTTCCACAATAGGCATGATTTTTATCTATCGCAAACTGGCGCTCATAATAAGTACCTTCCGGTAATAATTTAAAACTCGCAGGATCGGCATCCTTCATCAGATAAAAGCCATTGCTCGGTACACTCGCATAAACTTTATCATGATAAATAACGTAAATACTGTAACCGACTTTTTCACCCTTACTGTCGATTTCATGATACGGCTCGTCGTTCATCGATAATACCATTCCTGAAATAAGCGCTATCGAAACGAGAAGAGTGACACCGACTACCATTGAACTTATCGTTTTGGATTTCATGCTGTGAAATACCTATTTTGTTTTTTTAATCTATTTTTGTCTGGGTATTCAACGGGAAAAGCGTGAGGAAA
This sequence comes from Providencia sp. PROV033, assembly GCF_028484855.1. Taxonomy (NCBI): domain Bacteria; kingdom Pseudomonadati; phylum Pseudomonadota; class Gammaproteobacteria; order Enterobacterales; family Morganellaceae; genus Providencia; species Providencia sp. PROV033. The sequence continues at coordinate 24,125 of NZ_JAMPSW010000051.1, forward strand.
GAAATACTCGAAGTCTGAAAGTGTATAAAAAGCTAAAAATAAAAAAGGCGCTCAATTGAGCACCTTTTTTCACTTATGGAAGATAGCCTAACGGTTTATCTTTATTCCATCCACTCAGTGTGGAAAACGCCTTCTTTATCAGTACGTTTATAAGTATGAGCACCAAAGTAGTCACGCTGCGCTTGAATCAAGTTCGCAGGCAGTACCGCTGAACGGTAGCTATCATAGTAAGAAATAGCCGCTGAGAATGTTGGTGTTGGGATACCGTTTTGTACGCCGTAGCACACAACATCACGCAGAGCTTGTTGGTACTCATCTGCGATTTGTTTGAAGTAAGGTGCTAACAGTAAGTTTGCAATCTGCGCGTTGTCATTGTAAGCATCAGTGATTTTTTGCAGGAACTGCGCACGGATGATACAGCCAGCACGGAAGATTTTCGCGATTTCGCCGTAGTTCAGATCCCAGTTGTATTCATTTGACGCCGCTTTTAATTGCTGGAAACCTTGAGCGTAAGAAACGATTTTACCTAAGTAAAGCGCACGACGGACTTTCTCGATAAAGGCTTTTTTATCACCTTCAACGGTTTTCAGTGCAGGACCCGTTAATACTTTAGATGCAGCAACACGTTGATCTTTCAGGAAAGAAAGATAACGAGCAAAGACAGACTCAGTGATCAAGGTCAGTGGAATGCCAAGATCTAAAGCACTTTGGCTAGTCCATTTACCTGTACCTTTGTTAGCTGCTTCATCTAAAATCACATCAACCAGATACTTACCATCTTCATCTTTTTTCTTGAAGATATCTGCCGTAATTTCAATCAGGTAGCTGCTCAGTTCGCCTTGGTTCCACTCAGAGAAAATGTCCGCTAATTCTTCATTGCTCAGGTTCAGTGAACCTTTTAATAAAGAGTAAGCTTCAGCGATGAGCTGCATATCACCGTATTCGATACCGTTGTGAACCATTTTCACGTAGTGACCAGCACCATCTGGACCAATGTAAGTCACACATGGCTCGCCTTCCGCTTTTGCTGCGATCTCTTTTAAGATTGGTGCAACTAATTCGTAAGCTTCTTTTTGTCCGCCAGGCATAATTGAAGGACCTTTCAATGCACCTTCTTCACCACCGGAAACTCCCGTACCAATGAAGTTAAATCCTTGTTCAGACAGTTCACGATTACGACGGATCGTGTCTTTATACAGAGTGTTACCACCATCGATTAAAATGTCACCCTTGTCTAAGTGTGGCGTTAATGCAGCAATGGTTTTATCCGTTGCTTCACCCGCTTTAACCATCAACAGGATGCGGCGTGGTTTTTCCAGAGAGTCGACAAACTCTTCAATCGTGTAGTTGGGAACTAATTTTTTCCCTGGATTTTCGGCAATGACTTCATCTGTTTTATCTTTTGAACGGTTAAAAATCGATACTGAATAACCGCGGCTTTCGATATTTAGGGCTAAGTTGCGACCCATGACAGCCATTCCGACAACACCAATCTGCTGCTTTGACATGAAAAACTCCTGTCTGATTAGGACCAAGTCAGCCTCGATTGTGCTGACATTCTGTTAACGGGATCACATGTTAACTCAGGATGATGCTCCATGGTAGTTATTGATGCAATCGATAAACTAATCGAATCATTTTTTGTCAAATATCACGCTACTTGGATGAATTTTTATTGATATTTCTGTCAACAAACCTCATTATTCATCCGTCGGTATAAGCCGTCATATCAGAAGGTAAAACAAACTGTATGGAATGGATCGCAGATCCTTCGATTTGGGCGGGTTTAGCTACCCTAATCGTTCTTGAAATCGTTCTTGGTATTGATAACCTCGTTTTTATCGCCATCTTGGCCGATAAACTCCCAGCTAAACTGCGTGATAGAGCTCGTATCACAGGGTTAACGTGTGCCCTGGTTATGCGTATTATTCTATTATTCAGCCTCTCGTGGCTGATCACGCTAACTCAACCGATTCTAACGCTATTTAACCATCCATTTAGTGCCAGAGATCTGATAATGCTTATCGGGGGGATATTCCTCTTGTTTAAAGCCACGATGGAGCTAAACGAGCGGTTAGAAGGAAAAGACGAGCATACCAATAACCAACGTAAAACCTCCAATTTCTGGGCTGTTGTCGCGCAAATTATCGTATTGGATGCGGTATTTTCATTAGACTCGGTGATTACCGCTGTCGGTATGGTTGACCATATCGGTGTCATGGTTGCCGCTGTGACTATCGCCATGATGTTAATGATCTGGGCAAGTAAACCACTGACCAACTTCGTTAACGCACACCCTACCATCGTCATTCTATGCTTAAGCTTCTTACTGATGATTGGTTTCAGCTTAGTGGCTGAAGGTTTTGGTTACGCCATTCCAAAAGGTTACCTGTATGCGGCAATTGGTTTCTCTATCATGATAGAGGTGCTTAACCAGTTTGCGCAGTTTAACCGCCGTAAATTCTTAAAAGGCAGCCGCCCTCTGCGTGAACGTACAGCAGAAGCCGTATTGCGCATTTTAAGCGGTAAAGCTGAACGTGGTGAATTAGACGCGAGAACCTCTGACTTAATTTCAGATAACCAATCCGTTTTCGACCCTCAAGAGCGTTTAATGATCGCTCGTGTGCTGGGTATGGCGCAACGTAACGTAGAAAGTATTATGACGTCCCGCCATGACGTAGATTATTTGGATATTAATAAATCCTCCGCTGAACTCATTGACCTAATGGAGAAAAATCCACACTCTCGTTTTGTTGTTGTCGATGAAAGTATCAGTGATGACCCAATTGGTGTGGTATATGTGCTGGATTTAGTGAAGCAGCAGCTTAGCGGTGAACAACTGAACCTGCGAGCATTGGTCACTCAACCGCTTATTTTCCCTGAAGGTTTATCACTGTTAAAAGCGTTAGAACAATTCCGTAAAGCGCATACACATTTTGCGTTTGTTGTGGATGAGTTTGGTTCTGTTGAAGGTATCGTTACCTTGACTGACGTGATGGAAACTATCGCAGGTAACTTACCTGTTGGTGATGAAGAAAATGACTCCCGCCATGACATTCAAAAATTGGACGATGGTACATGGATTGCCAATGGCTTTATGCCACTGGAAGATTTAATTATGTATATCCCAATGGAGCTGGATGATAAGCGTGAGTATGAAACTATTGCTGGTCTTTTAATGGAACATTTACAACGCGTCCCTGAAGTGGGTGAGCAAGTCGAAATCAATGGCTGTATTTTCCAACCTCTTGAGGTGAATAGCCATCGCGTTAATAAAGTCTTGATTACACCACCTGCACCTGTGGGTGATGGCTACGACTATGTCGATGACTAGTTACGATTAATATAAGATTGAATACCGGTTCTATTATCATATAGAGCCGGTATTTTTTTATCTATTCCCATCTCAATCGTTATACCTCAAATGTAGTAGCGTTTTTTTAAAGAAATGATCATTGACTCATTGAATAATTAAATATGTTTAATAATCAATCTTTAATGGAGCCGCTATAATGGATAATATTAATAATATCGCATACATTCATCTTCGCCGAGTCAGCATCACTGACCAGCAAAGTAAAACTACTGAGTTTGCTCGTGCCGCAAATAATGTAAAAAATGATTCACAAGCATATCCTAAAGCCATTACGGATAAAAAAGCCACTCATAAGGAAGATCTTCATAATAAAGCCAATGCACTCATATCCTCTATAAGTGATACGGTTCGGTCTAAAAAAAATCTTTCAACGCAACATTTAAACACAAATGATTTACCCATTGGTCAAAATATAAAGACAGAAATAACCATGCTAAGAAAAACAATCAAAGACCTTCAGAATCTGAGCTAAATAACGAAAGCTACTCGTACCATAAATTAAAAAATC
>NZ_JAMPSW010000052.1:0-27171 GCF_028484855.1 Providencia sp. PROV033
TAAATTTAATATATAAAAAGAGGAATAAAAAACTCAATAAAAACAGGTTTTATTTTAGGTGATTTATTAGCATTAAATTAACACAAGAATAAACATAAAAATATCATTTTTTCCTATCAGTTTATAAAAAGAGGTCATAATGAGTAACAAATTTATGTCATTGCCGCCACTAATGACAGCTGTAGACATTATAGAGCCTAGCGTTTCAGATGAACTGCAATTAATAGAAATTCCACTCCCAAAATTACTCGCTGGTCACTTAATTGTTAAAGTTGAAGCTGCCGGTGTTAACCGTCCTGATATTTTTCAGCGCAAAGGATCATACCCACCACCTCCAGACGCTTCACCGATCATGGGACTTGAAGTCTCTGGTACTGTTGTGGCTAAAGCGGATGATGTCACTCAGTGGAACATTGGTGATCGTATTTGTGCTCTTGTTGCGGGTGGGGGATATGCAGAATATTGCCTAGTACACCAAGATATCGCGTTACCACTTGGAAATTTATCCTTTGAAGAAGGCGCGGCAATTCCTGAAAACTTTTTTACAGTTTGGGCGAATATGTTCCAAATTGGGCAGTTAAAACAAGGGGAAACCGTGCTTATACATGGAGGAACTTCGGGCATTGGTAGCGTAGCAATAATGTTAGCTAAAGCGTTTGGGGCTACGGTGATAACGACCGTTGGCTCAGAAGAAAAAGCCGCGGTTGCGAAATCGCTTGGTGCAGACTGTGTGATTAACTATCGCACGAATGACTTTGTCACAGCCACTCAAGATTTTACGAGCCATAAAGGTGTGAATATGGCTGTCGATATTATTGGCGGTGATTATGTCAGTAAAAACTATGTTGTTGCGGCAAAATTTGGGCGAATTATTCAAATTGGTATGATGAAAGGTAACCCAACTCAGCTCAACATGATGCCATTAATGGTGAAGCGTTTAATTCACACGGGATCGACAATGCGTTCTCGAAGTAATGAAGAAAAAGCACAAATCGCGAGAGAGTTATATCAGCAGGTTTGGGATATAGTCCAAAGCGGTAAAATAAAACCAATCATTAACAAAATATATACATTAAACCAAGTGGAGAGTGCGCATCAACACATGGAGTCCGGTGATTTGATTGGAAAAATTATATTAATAAACAGATAGATGGGCGTTGGTTTTTTCTCTTTTTTTTATATGATTAGATAACGATAACTTAGGGTATTATTTTTTATTTATAACAAATAATTTACATTATCAAGTCTTTTAAGCGTAAATATCTCTTTACAGACAATTAATTTTTGAATTTTTGTGGCTGTCCACAAATCCGAACAAAATTGAGGTGAGTTTGTTAATGTTTTAATGAAGATGGATTATATCTATAGACAAGTTGGCTCATTAACGGCTTGTCTACCACTGAATATAGGTTAAGTGATATAAGTCTAGTCATATCATTAACAAGTTGTCATTCGACACAGACATTCCCCCGTTATTGCACTTTCCAATGATAATAAGTTGAGTAACTTAATGCAGCTGGTGCCAGCCAGCTGTAGTTTGAAGGTGTAGTGATAATGAATAATTTTAAAAATAAAAATATGAACGTTGATGCATTGTTCCTAGGACCAAAATCTGAAAATGCCGTATTTTTCAGAGAAATGATGGAATATGCCGTCACTGAGCATATGCACTGGCGTTCGGGATATCATCCTGAAGATCCAGATTTAGTGACTACCGTCGATAGATATGCACCGGAGTATCGGGATACGTTATATCGTACAGAAGGCATTCTTAACCAGCTTTCCTCTAAGTTGAAAACAACCTCAGTGCCGTGGTTTTCACCGCGTTATATGGGGCATATGAATGCAGATACGTTGATGATTTCCAACCTCGCCTATGTCATGGCGATGATGTATAACCCCAATAATTGCGCCCAAGAATCCTCTCCAACTACCACCGTATTAGAAATTGAAGCAGGGTTAGATTTATGTGGGATGTTTGGGTATGACTTACAGACATCATGGGGACACATTACTTCAGGGGGCACCGTTGCTAACTATGAAGGGTTATGGGTCGCCAGGAATATCAAAACATTACCTTTAGCGATAGCCACTCATCCTCAAGCCCAAAATCTGTTATCAGATACATCAGAAAAAGCCTTGCTGAATATGCGTACGAGTGAGGTACTTGATCTGATTGATGAACTAAAAAAGCAAGGGATATTCGAAGAGATCCGTGATTTAACTTGTCGAGGAACTGGGGTAGAGCAAGGAAAACTGGGTAAATTATTAGTGCCACAATCCAAACATTACTCTTGGATGAAAGCGATGGATATCCTAGGGTTAGGGCAACAGAATATCGTCCAACTCCCAGTGAATAAAAGCTATCGTACGGACGTACCGAAAATGCGTGACATCGTGTTCTCGTTGATTGAAAAAGGGGAGCCAATTCTTGCGGTTGTGGCTGTTGTTGGCACCACTGAAACAGGGGCAATTGATAATGTTGCCGAAGTTATCAAATTACGCGAAGAGTGCGAACACCGTTTCGGTGTTTCATTCTATGTCCATATTGATGCCGCATATGCGGGCTATGCCTGTGCAATGTTCCGTGATGAAAACAACCAATTCCTTGAATATGATGAGCTGATTGAACGTTATCATCATGAGGGCGTTTTCCCTTCGGATGTAGTGTGGCCAAAACCTGACGTTTATCAAAGCTTCCGAGCCTTAAATCAAGCGGACTCTATTACAGTGGACCCGCATAAAGTTGGCTTTATTCCTTATGCAGCAGGTGCTATCTGTATGAAGGATAAGCGTATTGTCGATTTGATCTCCTATCATGCTGCGTACGTATTTGAAGAAGTCAAAGAGAGCAGTCGCAAAACTGACAAACAACAAAATGTGTTGTTGGGCTCATCAATTATGGAAGGCTCTAAAGCGGGTGCCACGGCAGCGGCGGTATGGGCTGCGCATCGGTTAGTGCCACTAAACTTATTGGGGTATGGCAAGGTGATTGCCGCGGGTGTCACTACTGCGAATTGGATGATTGAAAAAATCAATGCGAGCGAACCATTCATCATTGATGATCGCGAATTCACGCTTGCTGCTATGCCCACTCCTGATTTTCACATGATCAACTTTATGTTTAGGGAGAAGGGGAATACCTCTTTGGAAAAACAGAATCATTTAAATAAACGCCTATATGAGCTGTGTTCTTATGCCGCTGGGCGTACATACGCAAATGATTTCTTAACCTCATCAACGTCATTAACTTACGAGGAATACGGTGATAATCCTCAAAGTCTGTGTCTAGATGCAAACTTTAATGAAGATGAATGGCATAAAGTCCACTCTATTTATGTATTAAGGGCTGCAATCATGACGCATTGCCTACGTGATAAACAACATTTCGAAAGCTACTGGAATGAATTAAGAAACATCTTTGAAGACAAATTACAACAACTCATTGATGAAGAAAATAAACGTCATCATTCCATCCAAAAAGTTAGTGTTTAATTAATTTTGTTAGGATCTCAATATGAAAAATCGCACACTTGGTAGTGTTTTTATTGTTGCAGGTACTACGATCGGCGCTGGAATGTTGGCGATGCCAATTGCAGCAGGCAGTAATGGATTTTCAGTCAGTTTAGTCATGTTATTTGGATTATGGGCATTGATGTGTTACACCGCACTTTTGCTGGTTGAAGTGTATCAGCATGAGTCTCACGAGACTGGAATAGGTAGCGTTGCACAACGTTATTTAGGTTCGAGTGGGAAGTTTATTACTGGTTTTAGCATGATGTTTTTAATGTATGCTTTAACTGCCGCGTATGTAACCGGTGCGGGTCAGATCATCACATCAAATCTAAAAGGCAGCTTTGCTATCGAAATGGCTGACTGGATGGGGATAGTTGTATTTACGATTATTGGTGGTGGAGTGGTCTGTTTTGGGACATCATCCGTGGACTTTATTAACCGAATTTTATTTACGGCTAAAATTGTCTTTTTAGTGATCATTTTGGCAATGATGTTCCCTCATGTTGAACAATTGAATTTACTCTCAGCTCCGACAGACAAAATCCTTATCCTTGCCGCTATCCCTGTGTTCTTTACCTCATTTGGTTTCCACGGGAGTGTACCGAGTGTGGTGAAATATATGGGTGGGGATGTTAAAAAGCTAAGAGTTATCTTTATATTAGGTAGTGCAATTCCGTTAGTTGCTTATATTTTATGGCAGATAGCCACTTTGGGTAGCATTGGAACGAATACGTTTATAGGCATTTTAGCAGAGAACTCTGGGCTGAATGGGTTACTGGAAGCGATTAAATCTGTTGCTCAGTCAGGTAAAACTGAATTGGTCGCGCAGATGTTTATGAGCCTTGCATTAGCCACATCATTCCTTGGGGTTGCATTAGGATTATTCGACTTTTTGGCAGATTTATTTAAGCGTCAGGATAATGCAGCAGGGCGTATACAAACGGGTCTGCTAACATTTTTACCACCATTAGTTTTCGCGCTGTTCTATCCAAAAGGTTTTGTGATGGCATTAGGTTATGCTGCGATCGCATTATCTATTTTAGCGTTATTGCTCCCGAGTGCGATGGCATTAAAATCCCGCCATATTAACCCTCGTAAATATCAAGTACTCGGTGGTAAACCTGCTTTATTCATTGTGTTCCTCTGTGGCATCGTTGTTATTGGAATTCAATTAGGCATTGTTTTTAAATTATTGCCGGATATCGGCTAACACTAACGAGTTATTTTTATAGTACAAAAAGCCCGTTCTCTCTCAGAACTGGCTTTTTTCATTTACAGAGATCACTAAAAACACGTTTTGCACCTTTCACCCCAATTTTTCCCGCTATTATAATGATAATAATTATCATTAGCACATTGTGATAAAAACAGATATATCTAATTCTGGCATTATTCCGAAAACAGATTACAATATTAGATATATCGGTTTTTAATTTTTTGCACATTCACTGAGATATCAAATGGACAATCAACAACCTCTCGAAACATGTTTATGCGAGGGAAAAAGTGTTCGACGTATGTTTAATCCTAAACAGCTGCGTATTTATATTTTGCATTTACTCGTAGATGGCGCGAATTATGGTTATGAACTGATAAAAAAAATCAGTGAGGAAACTGCAGGCTTTTACTGCCCAAGTCCTGGGGTTATTTATCCTACATTGACATTACTGGAAGATCTTGGATTTATTTCAACCAGTAAAGAAACAGGAAAAGGGCGTAAGTGTTTTACGATTACTCCAGAGGGGCGCTGTTTTTTACTTTTAAAGGCTGACATCCTCGCGGAAGTCAAAATAAAACTAAATTATGCACAAGAACTGAAGGCAGGTAATCAGTTTGCCAATGAAATTGAGTTAGCGGTAGATAAATTTAAGTCCTTACTCAGACATAAAATTGTTTTGCAACAATTGTCTAAGAAGGAATCCGCTCAGGTAGTCGAGATTATTAACCAAGCAGTGAATCGAATTGAACAGGTGAATGCTGCGCTATTAATCACAGAATAAATTGAAGTAGAAGGAAAATAACATGGCAAAAACCCGTCATATTATCCAAGTAAAAGAGCAAATTCAGATGAAAGAAACCATGCAGCCGGAACAAGCGACACAAGTGGAAGAAAACAAGCAGGTTGAACCGAAAGAAAAACAGCCTGATTCAGTACCAAAGAATAAAGCTAAATTTAAAGAAGTCGTTTGCCCAAGCGTCCCAATGTCTTACTTTAAGCGGGCAAAAAAACAGAAATACTAAGTTAATATTGTGGCAAAACAGTTATTCATAAACTGAGAGTGAATAGAGTGAAATTCACAAAGTTTCACTAATGGAAATTTGCGTTACTTTATTAATAATTATTTTGTCACTGGATGTATCGAATGAAAGGCCCTAGAACACGGTATGTGCGCTAGAGCCTTTATTATTTTAGATATTCAATAATGCTTGGATTCGTGCGATTTCTTCAATCCATTGTCGCTGAAGTTGCGGCTTCTGATGTGGAACTTTGCGTTGCTTATCAGCGTCTAGCTTTTCTTCCAGTGCCAATAACTGTTCAAGCAAGGCATCTTCATGAGAATGGGCCACTTCAGTCTGTGTATTTTCTGAAGTTAAATTGGCTTGACTCGTCTTGAATACACCGTCTGAAGCGGCAGATTGCGCTTCTATCTGTTGGTATAGTGAATCAAGATTTAAATACTCCTCTAAGCGATTATTGTGAATATACCAATAACGCTGACAACTATTCTCAATTAGCCACTTATCATGGCTAACAACTAATAGCGCCCCTTCGAATTGAGCAATTTGCTCACTCAAGGCTTCCTTACCTTCAAGATCGAGGTGGTTAGTCGGTTCATCCAGCAAAATTAACGCATATTGCGCTAAACTGAGCCCAATAAATAATAAGCGAGCCCGTTCACCCCCGCTTAAAGTTGCCACTTTCTGTTGATGGCGTGGATAAGCAAAGCCTGCACTGATCAGTGCCATTTTTCGTTGCTCATCGGTAAGGGGAGCAAAGTGGCGTAATGCATCGAGTAAACTGTCATTATCATTCAGCTGTTCTAATTGCTGGTCGTAATAACCAACAGAAATCGTGGGATGAAACTTCAGTTGCATTTCGTGACGTAAATCAGCGAGATACTGTTGCCAAATTAAGCGCAATAAGGTGGATTTTCCACAACCATTTGCACCCATAATCGCAATGCGATCACCACTTTTTACTTGGGTAAATGGCACTGAAAACAGACATTGCCCATCAGGTGTCAATACTTGGGTGTTATCAAACTCAAGGACGCGATTGGCAGGAATCGATTTGCCATTGAGTCGTAATTGCCATTGATAACCGTCAGTAAGGTCAGTTTGTTCCTCTTTTAAACGGTCTATCTGTTTTTCCATCTGTTTTGCTTTTCGAGAAAGTCCTTCATTATCATAAACTTTACCCCAAATAGCTAAACGTTTGGCACTAGAGGCAATACGATCAATTTCCTTTTGCTCTGCTTGGTAGCGATGCTCATCAGTACGATCCGTCTCCGCTAGCGCTTGGCGCGCTAAACTGCATGGAAGTCGGTAAAAATGTAAGGTTTTATCCCGTAATATCCACGTACTGTTAGTAACTTTATCGAGTAAAGATTGATCGTGAGAAACCAACACAAAACTGCCTTTCCAATTTTGTAGAAAATTTCCTAACCAAATAAGAGTAGGTAAATCGAGGTGGTTGCTCGGTTCATCTAACAATAATAAGTCAGGCTGGCAGATTAATGCACGTCCCAGTAGTAAACGGGTATGTTGACCACCGCTAATAGCATTGGCAGATTGCGCCCATTGATGAGGTGCAAACCCTAATTCTGTCAACAACATTTCTGCTCGCCAACGCTCAGAGGCTTGCTCTTGCCGAGGCAGTTTTTGCAGCAATGCATCGATTAATGTTAAGGGTGCCACTTCCGCAGGAAGATGTTGCTCGATATAAGCAGTAATACAATGATTAGCATAAGTAATTTGCCCACTATTTGGAGATAACTGGGAAGTTAATAACTTTAATAGGGTACTTTTGCCGCTACCATTGTGACCAATCAGTCCTATACGATCACCTTGCAATAAAGTGAAACTGATATCTGACAGTAATGATGTGGTTGATGTATCGTAGTTTAATGATTTTACGGATAATAATGTGCTCATAGCTTACTCAAATTTTAGGCGTAAAAACGCCGGGTAATGTCATTACGACAACCCAGTAAGCTGAGAAAAGACTCTTTAGCTGCTTTGCTCAGGCAGGGTTATCGCAGTATAAAACTGTGAAAGCCTGAGCTCTGACGATTACCAAAGAAGTGTGAATATTCAATAAGATCACACAACAGCATAAGATTAACCTCCTTTTTATTTTCAGTATTGCGGTTGAACAATGGAGGAATGATAGCAAAGAGGGCGATTTTAGAGCAATAGCAGCCATTCATTTTGTTTATCTGTTGTTATGAGCTATTGCTGTGAACCATTGCTATAAATCATTCTTATAATCACAGTATTTTGATGAATAAAACTGCTGATCGTTAGGGTTTGGTACCATCGATGGTTAAAATCGAATCTCAAACAAAAAGAGAGATAGCAATGGATATACAAATTAAAACGGCTACCCGTGAAGATGCGCCACTGATTTTAGAGATGATCATTGAATTAGCCGTCTATGAAAAAGCACGCCATGAAGTAAAAGCGAGTGTGGCTGATATTGAAAATTCCCTTTTCGCTCCAGACTCTAAAACCGAAGCGTTACTGTGTTATGTTGATGGCAAACCCGCGGGTTATGCGGTGTTTTTTACTAGTTATTCAACATGGCTAGGCCATAATGGTATTTATTTAGAAGATTTGTATGTTTCCCCTGAATTCAGAGGGGCTGGTGCGGGGAAAAAATTACTTAAGCATATTGCGCAGCTAGCTTACGAACGTCAATGCCAGCGTTTAGAGTGGAGCGTGTTGGATTGGAACCAACCTGCGATTGATTTTTACCAAAGTATTGGGGCACAACCTCAAGACGAATGGGTACGTTACCGTATGGATGCTGAAACAATTGCGAAGTTTGCCAATTAATTTTTCAATAAAACAATATTAACTGCTAAATAATATTTTCATCACCAAATCAAAGCCAGTAAATAACGTTACTGGCTTTGTTGTTACTTTTTTATATTCCTATCTACACTTGATATTGCCTCTTTCTTCGAGGGAATAACTTTTTTGTGATATATAGCGATTTAACCTAAGCTAAATTCTGATAAACTTATAATAAATAACAAGATAGACTTAATAATTGGTTGTAATATAGCTTCTGTCTGTTATGAAAATAATAAAACAAAAAATGTAGATGATATTTATTTCAAGAAAAAACAGTTTTGTAATGTGACTAATTAATTTAATTAACGCCAAAAAATGACTGTGATTCACTAATTTATTTCATGAATAGAGAAGGGATGGTATGAAAATAAATAAGCGCAAGGTATCGTTTTACATTATTTTAATTCTAGCGATTGCTGCGGCTGGATATTATTACTGGAACCAAAATTCGAGTAGTCTTCCTGACGGTTTTGCACAGAGCAATGGCAGAATTGAAGCGACTGAAATAGATATTGCGACTAAAACAGCAGGGCGAATCGATACCATCTTGGTCAAAGAAGGGGATTTTGTACAGCAGGGTCAAGAACTAGCTCGTATGGATACTCGTGCTTTGCAGGAACAACTTCATGAAGTACAAGCTCAATTACGCCAAGCGATTAGTGCTGTTGCGACCGCTGAGTCTGGGTTAGTACAACGAAAAAGTGAAAAGCTAGCGGCACAGGCTGTCGTTCGCCAGCGTGAAGCGGAATTGGATGCAGCACAAAAACGCTTAAATCGTTCCCGCGTGTTGGTCAAAACTAAAGCTGTTTCTCAACAACAAGTGGATGATGACACTGCCCAAATGCAAGGGGCAAAGGCGGCTCTTGAAGCGTCTAAAGCGCAAGTGGCAGCATCCACTGCGGCAATTGATTCCGCACAAGCCGGTATTGTTCAAGCTAAAAATCGTGTAGAAGCTGCCACTGCCACAGAAAGGCGTATTACCGCTGATTTAGAAGACAGTATTTTAAAAGCGCCGCGCAGTGGTCGTGTTCAATATCGTGTTGCGGAGCCTGGTGAAGTACTGGGTGCTGGTGGTCGAGTGTTGAATATGGTGGATTTAAGCGATGTTTATATGACCTTTTTCTTGCCAACGGAGCAAGCAGGCAAAGTTGCTTTAGGGAGTGAAGTCCATATTATTCTCGATGCCGCGCCGAACATTGTGATCCCCGCCAAAACGACATTTGTTGCCAGCGTTGCGCAATTTACACCAAAAACAGTCGAAACCCAAAATGAGCGCTTGAAACTCATGTTCCGCGTTCGTGCACGTATTTCCCCTGAATTATTAGAAAAGCATCTTGAATATGTGAAAACAGGTTTACCCGGTAAAGCCTATGTTCGCCTAGATGAACAAACGCCGTGGCCAACTGATCTTGAGGTGAGATTACCACAATGACCGATAAATTGATGGATGATGTGATTGTTGATTTACAGCATGTCAGCCAACATTACGGTGATAACTGTGCGTTGGACGACATAACCCTCTCTATTCCTGCTCGAAAAATGGTTGGGCTCATTGGTCCTGATGGCGTGGGCAAATCAAGCCTAATGTCATTGATTGCGGGTGCTCGGGTGATCCAGCAAGGGCAAGTCAATGTTTTAAATGGGGATATGCATGATAGCGACCATCGTCGCAATGTTTGTCCTAAAATTGCCTATATGCCTCAAGGATTAGGGAAAAACCTTTACCACACACTTTCAGTTTATGAAAACGTCGATTTTTTCGGTCGGCTATTTGGGCAATCTAATGAAGAGCGGGCATATCGCATTCAAGACCTTCTCGAAAGCACAGGGCTTGCGCCTTTTAAAGACCGACCCGCAGGAAAATTGTCGGGTGGTATGAAGCAAAAGTTGGGGTTATGTTGCGCGCTTATTCATGACCCTGACTTACTGATCCTTGATGAACCAACAACAGGGGTTGACCCTTTATCTCGAGCACAATTTTGGGATCTTATTGACCGTATTCGTGAACGACAAACCAATATGAGCGTGTTGGTCGCGACCGCCTATATGGAAGAGGCTGAGCGTTTTGACTGGTTAGTTGCGATGGACGATGGCAAGGTGATGGCAACAGGTCATGCTGCTGAATTAAAAGCACAAACTGGCTGTAACGACCTTGAAGAGGCATTCATCGCCTTATTACCTGAGGAAAAGCGCGCAGGTCACCAAAAAGTGGTCATTCCGTCTCGTGATACGCGAGATGACAACGTTATCGCTATTGAAGCGCAAAATTTAACGATGCGTTTTGGTGATTTTGTCGCGGTAGATCATGTGAATTTCAAAATACCTAAAGGGGAAATTTTCGGTTTTTTAGGCTCCAATGGGTGTGGTAAATCCACCACCATGAAAATGCTGACCGGTTTATTGCAAGCAAGTGAAGGGCAAGCGTGGCTATTTGGGCAAGAGATTGACCCCAAAGACATTGAAACCCGTAAGCGTGTAGGATACATGTCCCAAGCGTTTTCTCTCTATAGTGAATTGAGCGTCCAGCAAAACCTTGAGTTACACGCCAAACTGTTCCACATTCCCGAAGACAAAATAAATCAGCGTATTGATGAAATGTGCCAGCGTTTTGATTTGGATGATGTCCGCGAAACCTTACCGGATGACCTGCCTTTAGGGATACGCCAACGCCTTTCGTTAGCGGTGGCGGTGATCCACCAGCCTGAAATGTTAATTCTCGATGAACCGACCTCAGGGGTTGACCCAGTTGCTCGGGATATGTTCTGGAATTTGATGGTTGATCTATCAAGACGTGACGGTGTCACTATTTTTATCTCCACCCACTTTATGAATGAAGCAGAACGCTGTGACCGCATTTCCTTGATGCATGCGGGTAAAGTTCTTGATTGCGATACGCCAGAAAATCTGATTAAAAAGCGTGGGTTAGAAACCTTAGAAGCGACATTTATCGCGTATCTACAGGATGCGGTTGGGGATCAAAATGCGGGTCAAGAGAGCGCTCCCGAATTTCATGTGGATGCGAAGTTAAAACAGCAAGCGGCTGAAGCGCTCAAAAAGCGCTTTAGTTTTCGGCGGTTGTTTAGCTATAGCATACGTGAGGGCATGGAGCTGCGACGTGACCCTGTTCGCTCCACACTGGCCTTGCTAGGTACGGTTATTCTGATGTTCATTATGGGCTATGGGATCAGTATGGATGTGGAAAATCTACGTTTTGCTGTATTAGACCGAGACCAAACAGGATTAAGCCAAGGTTATACGCTGAATTTAGCCGGATCGCGCTATTTTATTGAGCAGCCGCCTCTGCAGGATTATGAGCAACTCGAGGCAGGTATGCGCAGTGGAAAAATCACCGTTGCAATTGAAATTCCGCCTAACTTTGCTCGTGATGTTGCCAAAGGAAACAATGTTAAATTGGGCGTATGGATCGATGGGGCAATGCCAAACCGAGCTGAAACCGTACGCGGTTACGTACAAGCGATGCATTTGGCGTGGTTAAGTACGATGGCGGCACGACAGCCAGCAGGAGTAGCGGGTATTCCTGCGGTGGATATTGAAACTCGCTACCGATATAACCCTGATGTTCGCAGTTTACCTGCAATTGTTCCTGCGGTGATCCCACTTTTATTGATGATGATCCCCGCGATGCTGAGTGCCTTGAGTGTGGTGCGAGAAAAAGAGCTAGGTTCGATTATTAACCTTTATGTCACCCCGATCACCAAATTAGAATTTCTGCTTGGTAAACAATTTCCCTATATTGTCTTGGGGATGTTTAACTTCGTATTACTTTGCATTTTATCTGTCTATGTCTTTGGTGTAGAATTTAAAGGCAGCTTTTTATCGTTGAGCTTAGCGGCCTTTTTGTACATCACAATTGCAACTGGAATGGGGCTGCTGATTTCTTGTTTTATGAAAAGCCAAATTGCGGCTATTTTTGGTACTTCAATCATCACCTTGATCCCCGCGACTCAATTCTCCGGCATGATTGACCCCGTCTCTTCTTTGGAGGGAATGGGGCGTTGGGTTGGGCAGATTTATCCTACCTCGCATTTTTTAACCATTACGCGCGGTACTTTCTCGAAAGGTCTCAATCTATTTGATTTGCAAGCCTCATTTATCCCGTTGGTTATCACAATCCCGATTGTGATTGGCTTAAGTGTTTATTTCCTGAAAAAACAGGAGGCATAGGGATGATCCGTAAAATACAGAATATATTTAACCTGGGCGTTAAAGAGTTACGAAGTTTAGGGCGTGACAAAGCGATGTTGGCGCTGATTGTATTTGCCTTTACGGTTTCGATTTATTCATCAGCGACCGTGACACCGGGCTCATTGCATAACGCTCCGATTGCGATTGCAGATCAGGACAAATCCCAGCTTTCGAACCGAATCATCAATAGTTTCTATGAGCCGTATTTCTTGCCGCCGGCGGATATTGTACCAAGCCAAATTGATGGATTACTCGACAGAGGGGCATATACTTTCGCTATTGATATTCCACCCAATTTTCAAAGAGATGTATTAGCAGGACGTCATCCTCAATTGCAAGTAAATATCGATGCAACACGCATGAGTCAGGCTTTTTTGGGGAACAGTTACATACAAAATATCACCTTGGGAGAGGTAAATGAATTTTTGGCAAAATACCGTAGCCAAGGGCGTTTACCCGTCGATCTTGAAGTTCGTATGCGCTTCAACCCAAACTTAACACAATCTTGGTTTGGCTCTGTGATGGCAATCATTAACAACATCACTATGTTATCGATTGTCTTAACGGGAGCAGCGTTGATCCGTGAACGTGAGCATGGCACTGTCGAGCATTTAATGGTGATGCCACTCACTCCCTTTGAAATCATGATGTCGAAAATTTGGTCGATGGGATTAGTGGTATTAATTGCTTCTGCTATCTCTTTATTGTTAGTGGTTAAAACCTTATTGCAGGTGCCTATTGAGGGCTCAATATTGCTGTTTATGTGTGGGGTAGCGCTGAGCTTATTTGCCACAACATCGATAGGCATTTTTATGGGGACCATCGCGCGTTCAATGCCGCAGTTTGGGCTGCTAATGATTCTGGTATTATTGCCATTAAACATGCTTTCAGGGGGAATGACCGCCCGCGAAAGTATGCCGCAACTGGTGCAGGATATTATGTTAACCATGCCAACCACGCACTTTGTTAGCTTAGCGCAAGCCATTTTGTATCGCGGCGCAGGCTTTCAAATTGTATGGCCTCAATTTGCCATTCTGGTCGTGATCGGTAGCGTATTTTTTAGCTTTGCCTTAATGCGTTTCCGTAAAACTATTGCCACGATGGCATAGTATTTATCGCACTGTATCGGCTATTTTCCATAAAACGCTTGCGGATTTTATCAGTAAGCGTTTTAATGCTTCGCCTATCAATTTTTAATTAATGGTTAGATTTTGCCTATCAAATCGATAGCAACGACTGATTGGATTAAGTCTCTGAGAAACAGTAACTTAATAGTCAACCAAACAGGAGGACATCAAATGTCATTAATTAATACTCAAATCAAACCTTTTTCTAATCAAGCATTTAAAGACGGTAAATTTATCGAAGTCACAGAGAAAGATGTTGCAGGTAAATGGAGCGTTTTCTTCTTTTATCCAGCAGATTTCACCTTTGTTTGCCCAACTGAATTAGGTGACATTGCTGACCATTACGCTGAATTCCAAAAAATGGGTGTAGATATCTACTCTGTATCGACTGATACCCATTTCACGCACAAAGCATGGCATGAAAGCTCTGAAACTATCGGTAAAATCAAATACGCGATGATCGGCGACCCAACAGGTGCTCTGACTCGTAACTTCGAAAATATGCGTGAAAACGAAGGCTTAGCTGACCGTGGTACATTCGTTGTTGACCCACAAGGTATCATCCAAGCTATCGAAATCACTGCTGAAGGTATTGGTCGTGATGCTGCTGACTTACTGCGTAAAGTTAAAGCCGCTCAATATGTTGCAAGCCACCCAGGTGAAGTTTGCCCAGCTAAATGGAAAGAAGGTGAAGCAACACTGTCTCCATCTTTAGATTTAGTCGGCAAAATCTAATCGATTACCCTCGATAAGACTATTGCAAAATAAGCTACGTTGCAGGCGCTAAACACAATTAAGTAAAAAGCCTGCAACGGGCTATACGACGGGTATATGTACCCGATTTCATGACCAAGGGGATTACATGCTCGATAATAATTTACAGGCTCAATTAAAAGCCTATCTAGAAAGATTAACTAAACCTGTAGAACTGGTTTCGAATTTAGATGACAGCGCAAAATCAATTGAAATAAAACAATTACTTGAACAAATTGCGTCGCTGTCAGACAAGGTGACTGTACGTGAAGAGCACGACTCCACCCAAAGAACACCTTCATTTTTAATTACCAACCCAGGGACTAATATTGGCGTGCGTTTTGCAGGCTCACCATTAGGTCATGAATTTACGTCTTTAGTGCTGGCGCTACTGCAAGTGGGTGGTCATCCATCCAAAGAAGCCCAAGAATTATTGGACCAAGTGAAAGGGCTTGAAGGCGATTTCAACTTTGAGACTTATTATTCATTATCTTGCCATAATTGCCCTGATGTCGTGCAGGCGTTGAACTTGATGGCAGTTTTGAATCCGAACGTTCGCCATACGGCGATTGATGGTGCGCTGTTCCAAAATGAAATCGACGAACGCAACATCATGGGTGTTCCCGCGGTTTTCTTAAACGGCAAAGAATTTGGTCAAGGTCGCATGACATTAAGCGAAATCGTGAGCAAGGTTGATACCAATGCCGATGCGCGTGCGGCAAAAGCGATTAGCGAACGTGAACCCTTTGAAGTTTTAATCATCGGTAGTGGTCCGGCGGGTGCATCAGCCGCAGTTTATACTGCACGTAAAGGCATCCGTACTGGCGTCATCGGTGAGCGTTTCGGTGGACAGGTGATGGATACCGTTGATATCGAAAACTATATTTCGGTATTGAAAACAGAAGGCGCAATTTTAGCGGGTGCCCTGAAAAATCATGTAGATAGCTATAATGTCGATGTAATTGATGGCCAATCAGTCACTAAGCTTATCCCTGCTGAGCAAATTGGCGGTTATCACCAAATCGAAACGGCATCAGGCGGCGTGATGAAAGCACGCAGTATTATCATCGCAACCGGTGCTCGCTGGAGAAATATGGGCGTACCGGGTGAGCAAGAGTACCGTACAAAAGGGATTACATTCTGCCCACACTGTGATGGTCCATTGTTTAAAGGTAAGCGTGTAGCCGTCATTGGCGGGGGTAACTCCGGTATTGAAGCCGCTATCGACTTAGCGGGTATCGTCGAACATGTCACTGTATTGGAGTTCGCATCAGAATTAAAAGCTGACTCAGTATTACAAGAAAAAGCGCGTAGCTTGAGTAATATCGACATCATTTTGAATGCACAAACCCTTGAAGTTAAAGGGGATGGCAGCAAAATGACTAGCTTAGAGTACAAAGACCGTACCGATGAAAGTGTGCATTCTTTGGAAGTGGCAGGTGCATTTGTTCAGATTGGTTTATTACCAAATACCAATTGGTTAGGGGATACCGTTGCACGTAACCGTATGGGTGAAATTGAAGTTGATGCCCGTAATGAAACCAGTGTGAAAGGCGTTTTCGCCGCAGGTGACTGTACAACAGTGCCTTACAAACAAATTATCATTTCAGCCGGAGAAGGTGCAAAGGCCGCACTTAGCGCCTTTGATTACCTCATCCGCACAAGTACCAGAACCGCTGAATAGCTCATAGTTTAGCGGGTTGTAGCCAAAAGGCACTCGGGGGCGAGTGCCTTTTTTTGTGCGTGAAAGATAATCAAGATAAGCGAAAAGTAATAACATCAATATTCTTTCTTCCGTTAAATGTCGTGATGGAATAAGACATTAATATTGATGATAGTCAATGGGATTATCATGTTTGATGGTCTCTGGGATATCTATTTAATGAATATCTTCGTGACTGCGGTACACCAAAGAAAGCTCAGGATGATGCCATAAGCTGGCAGGGGTGACGGTAGTGCGTTCCCATGGAATGGTGCCAATAAACCACAGCTTCCAGAAATTTAATTTGGCATTCGGATTTTTTGTTAATAATGCTCTGAAAGTTTCGATTTCACCAATACGAATAGATAGGGCTGATTGGTAAATATCGAATACAAATTTTGAGCAAAATTGGCGTGATGAATCGTATTTAAACCCAGTATGGTAAAACTTATTTAAGCGGGGGAAAACTTGTGTTACTAACGCCTGTTTTTGCGTCTCGGTTAAATGTGTGGATAAACGTCGCACACTGTAACGATGCTCAGATGAACGGGCAATAAAACGCGATAATGTGGTGGTGGTCGATAATGGAATACGGCTTTCTGCCACTAAATAGTCATTGCCATCATGACCGATGATCATGCCCACATGATTACTCCAACATTGTGATGCGGAGGCAATTTGGCGGAAAACTTCAGTACCAATGCTAGTAAAAATAATGTCACCGACTTCAAGCTCATAAGGGTAATTTATTTTTGTCATGGAATACCTCAAGCGGATGATAAAACTGACCTTGGCGTCATCTTATAAGCCGTTAGGTATTCGCGACAATCGGAATAGCGGCAAATATCACTTCTGTTTAACTTGGGTATATTTTCATCAATTCTAAACTTAATAATTGAATATTTTGTATGATTTCTTGTTCGGTATGGGCGGCATAGCCGAATAGAATGGCATTATTATTTTTGCTATTAATGCAATATCGAGACAGAGGCTGCGCACCAAACCCGAGCGCTCGACATTGCTCTAGGATAATCTCTAAGTTATAGCCTTTTTTTACCCAACAGATTGTATGGATCCCTGAATCATTCATGTGAGCATCAAAAATGTGCGGGAGATATTGATTGATGGATTGGCAAAAAACAGTTTGGCGTTCATAGCATACTTTGCGGATCTTACGGATATGTCTCGCATAATGACCTTCTTGAATAAATTGTGTTAAAGCGGCTTGTTCTAAATAGCTACAATGACTATCACTGTAATATTTCATCATCGTAAAAGCTTCACTTAGACTTTCTGGCACAATTAAAAATCCAAGGCGAAAACCGGGGTACATCATTTTAGAAAATGTACCAGCATAAATAACACGTTGATGATTATCCAGCCCTTGTAAGGCTTGAATCGGTTTGGATAAAAAACGGAACTCACTGTTGTAATCATCCTCAAATATCCAAGCATTATTTTGTTGCGCCCAATCTAATAATGCGAGGCGGCGGGGTAAGCTTAAAGTTGTTCCAAGCGGAAACTGATGAGATGGCGTAGTATAAATCAGTTTGGCATCACTATGATGCGCGGCGGCGTATTCAATATTCATTCCCTCATGGTCAGAGGGGATCGGTGAAATATTGGCGCCTGCGGCGGTTAAAATCGCACGAGCACTATCATAGCCGGGGTCATCGAGCCAAACAGTATCATTTTGTTTTAATAAGACTTTAGCCACCAAATTTATCGCCTGCTGTGTTCCATTCACAATAATAATTTGGTTGTCAGAGCAATGAACGCCTCGGGTTGAACGCACATAGTCAGCCAATAATTTTTTGAGCGGCGTATAGCCGTCAGGGTGATTATAGTGGGTAATTTCTCGTTTGGATTTTCGCCAAACTCGCCCTAATAATCGCCCCCAAAGATCATGGGGAAATTGGTCAACACAACCGACGCCAATATTAAATATTGAGCGCTTATTGGTATTTGGGCGTGATTGTTCCCAAAGTGGTTGAAGGTTATTCAACATGGGGTTCAGATAAAGTGCAGGATTTTCTTGTTGAGAACAAGCTTGATGAGAGGCTGTGGTACGAACTAACTCATCAGGAATTTGAGCAGAAACATAAGTTCCAGAGCCTTGTTTTGAGTATAAATAACATTCATCAATTAGGCGTTCAAATCCCGCAATGACTGAGTTACGCGAAATTGACATCATCTCAGCCAGCGCCCGAGTCGAAGGTAATTTCAGGCCAGCGGCAATTCGGCCATCTAGAATTGCACTACGGATTGTGTGATAAACCCCTTCATTGATTCGACCTTGTTCGAGCAATAAAAGTGGAAACTGAGCCTGCTGCTTTCTTCTCATAAGTGGATCCTAAATAAATCACAAAAGTGTACCTTATGCAGTACCAGATAGCTCAGTACTATAACCCCATCGAGTAATATGTCTACTAATGGAAGGGTTATTATGAATAATGCAGAATTACCAGTTTCTATCGAATTTGTTTCCCCTGATCACTACCCAGAATGGTTAGTTTATTGGCTAGAATATCAAAAGTTTTATCAAGTAGATTTAAGTGAAGAAATTACATTAAAAGCGTGGGAACGCTTCTTTGATGAAAAAGAACCCATGTATTGTGCGGTAGCAGTCGAAGGTGACAAGGTTGTTGGTTTTGTTAATTATCTTTTCCATCGTTCGACATGGGCGAAAAATGACTTTTGTTATTTAGAGGATTTGTATGTAACGCCTGAAGTTCGTGGTCGCCATGTGGGTAAACAACTCATTGAGTTTGTTCAACAGCAAGCGCAAAAAAAACAGTGTGGAAGATTGTACTGGCATACACAAGAGACTAATTTACGGGGACAGAAGTTATACAATTGGGTGGCAGAAAAGCCGGGTGTTATCGAATATAGAATGCCACTATAACGACGATATCATTAAATCGAGTGCCCGCTGTTGCTTTAACAGCGGGATATGATTGCTAAAAATCTTAATTTGCTAATTGTGCCCGTACTTCCATTAATGCAAAACCTAATAGATTTAAACCTTTCCATGTGAGTGGATTTTCAATATTTTCTGCATCTTCTGCTAAACCAATTCCCCATATTTTGTCGACAGGGCTCGCTTCAACAAGCACCCGCTCATTAGTCGCGAGTAGGAATTGTTTTAACGCCTCATTTTGGGAGAATTTTGCCAAATTAGCTTTCACAACAATATTATAGCGGTTTGCATCCCAAATATCTTGCCTGAACCCGCGAACTTCTCGACCAAATGCTTTTGCTGCACCAGGATTAGGTGCATGAATAATTTTTTGTAGCGTTTCATTATCATCAAATAAGCGGGCTTTTTCAGCCATCATAAAATGTTCGGTGCTAGCAAAGCGATTGTTATCAACGATAAAAGGGGCGGGATACCATTGGCTAAAACAGCTTTTTGTTACTTGATGTTGTTTAGACTGATGCCCCCAAAAAAAGACATATTTAAATTTTTTACCTGTTTGGTAGAGCTTACAAAGGTTTTTTATATCCATAAGACTAACTTGAAAAATAATCATTAGATACGGTTAGATTAACGATAAACCAATGGCTTGGCTATCGGAATTACCCGCACTCTTGTTGCAAAGAAAAAATAATTTTTGAATAAAGCTCACATTCTTGAAATGTATTAATTGGTATCGCTTTTTTTAACTAACACACCTTTTATTTTAACGATATCATAACAAATATAAATTTATAATTATTTGAAAAAACAGAATTAATTAATTATGGAAAAGATTTTACTGGTGTTATGGCCATTATTTGCTCTTATTACAATGGGTTTTATATTGCGTAGAACTGCACTGTTTTCTGCTGATTTTTGGCCGAGCGCGGAAAAACTTAATTACTTCATTTTATTTCCAGCTTTACTAATAAGCAGTTTAGCAAATGCGCCGTTAGATAATCCAAAATTGCCTTATCTTGCATGTGCAATTTTGTTTATTCTTGCGATAAGCTCATTGTTCGTGGTGCTGAGTAAATATTTATTCAAAATCTCGATTCCAAGATTTGGGGCCCATATTCAAGGAATTATTCGTTTTAATACCTATTTAGGTCTTGCAATTATTGCTGATCTATTTGGATCGGAAGGGATTGCTATTTCTGCGGTAATTATGGCGATTTTAGTGCCCAGCTGCAATGTGATTGCTGTGTTATCATTGAGTGCAGGTAAGAAAGTCACATTAAAGCAACTTGTGATGCCTATTGCTAAAAACCCTCTGATAATATCTTGTGTTATCGGAATTTTATTAAATTTATTACCTATTGGTTTACCATTTGGTTCTGACCAATTTTTAAAATTACTGGCAGCAGCGAGTTTACCATTAGGGTTAATTTGCATTGGTGGAGCACTACAAACAGCAACATTGAGAAAAGAGTTTAAACCAATCATGGTTTCAACATTATTACGTTTGCTCGCGATGCCTATTTTAGCGGTATTAACTGCCCATTTATTTTCATTACCAGCATTAGAAAGGGTTCTTTTGGTGATCTTTTTCGCTATTCCTACTGCCCCGACGTCCTATATTTTAACCAAACAACTCAATGGTGATAGCCAATTGATGGCTGGAATTATTACTTTTCAAACTATTCTTGCGGTTATTACATTACCGCTAGTTTTAACATTAATTACTCAATAATATTATTTTCATATAGAAAGCAACATCATAATTATTATGATGTTGCTTTCTATGGCGAAGTGAAGTTAGAAATGCAGTTACTTAACAAGTTTACAATCACGACCCTTGTCGTCAGAAATACGGTTATTAACAGCATCATCTTCAGAAATAGTCGCTAAGTTTAATCCTGCTTTGCTGCTCCATAGTTGGAAATTTTCACCAACATAGCGAGCGCCACTCGCGGCTTCTTTATTTTTCAGTAAAATCAATTCATCGTTGTAAAGCATCACTGCTGTATCTTGATTAGGGAAAGAAACTTTAATTTTTTGTCCATCGCAGTTATAGGTTTGTGTTTTAGCGGCGAATGCAGATGACGATACAGCCAAAACGGATAATGCAGCGATAGAAGAAATTAAAAGAGTGTTTTTCATTGGTTTTCCTTAATACCTTTTAAGTATTTATACCAGCGTTCATAAACATTAAAACGATAAGCTACAGAGATATAGTATTACTTTTAAATATACATAGTATAAACATTTAGTCACTATTTTATGAAATTTAATAATATTCTTAATTTCAACTTAATCTCCTTTGTAAATAACGATATAAATATTTTTAGATGTATTTTTGTTTTTTAAAATAGAAGCTAATAAGTTATCCAAGGCTTTTAATAATCTATAGGTGTAATCTTAAATTTAATTTGAATATATATTTTTATCTTGAATTCATGATAGGAACAGATATAGGTAAAAATCGCCAAATAAAAGATAAAATAAACGAAAAGTTTAACCTATTAAATTTTCAAGGATTAAATGCAATTTCTTGTGAGTGTTCGATGAATAACATACACTGAAGGCGTAAAGTTTACGTCATTTGATAAGGAGTTAAGCGTGTCTTTGGAACAATGCCGAAAATATGAAAATCTTTCTATAGAAGAGACAATCGAAACACTCTCATTACTCTATTCAAATGCCATTGATGCTCTAAGAAATGCAATTGCAACCTACGTTGAAAAGGGCACTATACCGGATGTCAACGCACGAAGTAGTGGGTTATTTGCTTACCCTGAACTGTGTGTAACATGGGGTGGTAAGGTTGACCATTGTGAAAAAACGCGAGCTTATGCTCGTTTTGTGAAACAAGGTGACTACAGTATTACCGTGACGCAACCGGAACTGTTTCGTGCCTACCTTGTGGAACAATTGACCATATTCCAACAAGACTATGACGTATCTTTTGCAGTTCGTCCGTCTAAAACAGAGATTCCATATCCATTCGTTATTGACGGTTCTGATCTTATTCTCGATAGAAGTATGAGTAGTAGTTTGGCAGCTCATTTCCCCATCACGGATCTTTCCCATATAAGTGATGATATTACCGATGGTTTATATCATGTGACAGACGATATGCCATTATCCCATTTTGATGCATTGAGAGTTGATTTCTCGTTAGCACGCTTGAAACATTATACGGGCACCCCCCCAGAGCATGTTCAGCCCTATATTTTGTTTACGAACTATAATCGCTATGTCGATGAATTTGTTAATTGGGCTTGTGAACAAATTCGTGACCCAGAAAGTCGCTATATTGCATTATCTTGCGTAGGGCATAATTACTTAACTGCTGAAAATGCAGATCCTCAATTTGCCACATCTGATTTAACATGGAAAAAATTCCAAATGCCTGCATATCATCTGATTGCTCGTGATGGTGTGGGAATAACGCTAGTTAACATCGGGGTGGGACCTTCAAATGCAAAAAATATTTGTGACCATTTGGCGGTATTACGCCCACACACGTGGTTAATGATTGGTCACTGTGGCGGCTTGCGTGAAAGTCAAAAAATTGGTGATTATGTGTTAGCCCACGCTTATTTGCGTGATGACCATATTTTAGATGATGTATTACCGCCAGATATTCCTATTCCAAGTATTGCTGAAGTGCAACGCGCGTTGTATGACGCGACGAAACAAGTGAGTAATATGCCAGGTGAGCTGGTTAAACAGCGCTTACGTACCGGAACAGTGGTCACGACGGATGACCGAAACTGGGAATTGCGTTTTTTTGCAACGGCTCGTCGTTTTAGTCTAAGTCGTGCTGTTGCTGTTGACATGGAAAGTGCCACAATTGCAGCTCAAGGTTACCGTTTCCGTGTGCCTTATGGCACATTACTTTGTGTTTCAGATAAGCCTATTCATGGTGAAATTAAATTACCGGGGCAAGCGAACAGTTTCTATGAAGGTGCAATATCAGAGCATCTGCAAATTGGGATCCGCGCTATCGACTTATTGAGGCAAGAAGGCGATAAGCTGCACTCCCGAAAATTAAGAACATTTGACGAGCCACCATTTAGATAATATCGAGGATGGAATACGTGATCCCTGAACTTGAAACAGATAGATTAATTTTAGCGAAACATGAAGTTAGTGATTTTTCTGCGCTTTCTCAATTATGGGGACAGCGGTCAATGGTTCAACACATTGGCGGCGTTCCTTCAACTGAACGTGAATCATGGATGCGCATGTTAGCGTACGGTGGGTTATGGCCATTACTTGGATTTGGTTATTGGGCGGTTAGAGAAAAGGGGACTGGGAACTACGTTGGAGACCTTGGGTTTGCCGATTTTCATCGTATTGTTGAGCCACATGTTAAAGGAATTCCTGAAGCTGGGTGGGTGATTGCCCCCGAATATCAAGGTAGGGGTTATGCGACAGAGGCGATGAAGGCTGCATTATCATGGTTGATAGCCCAACAAAAACATCAAGAAAGTATTTGTTTCATCGGACCTCAAAATATTCCATCATTGCGTGTCGCAGAAAAATTGGGGTACATACAAGACAAAGAAGTGTTTATGAACGGTAGTATCTCAGTATTGTTGTGTAAAAATCTGATTCAATCTTAATTATCCCATTTTCGATAACAATTAATCCTATTCTTATCCATAGAATAGGATTAATTCCCTTCTCAAAACGCCAATTATTTGTGTGATTACGGGAGAAGGGTGTTCTGGCGGTGCATTAGGAATTGGCGTGGGCGACCGAATTAACATGTTAGAATACAGCACATATGCTGCAATATCCCCAGAAGGCTGTGCGTCTATTTTATGGAAAGATTCCCAGAAGGCACAAATTGCAGCTGAGGTGATGGGTATGACCGCACCGAGGTTAAAAGAGTTAGGAATTATTGACGTTATTATTCCTGAACCTTTAGGTGGTGCTCATCGAAATTATTCATTAGCCGCACAAAATCTGAAGCAGCAACTTATTGAGGATTTAAACCAACTTAGTTTATTAGATGAAGCAGCACTGCTTGAGCAGCGTTACCAAAAAATAATGGAATTTGGTTATTGCTAGTGTTATTAGTGAAGTATTGATTAATGCTGGAATTAGGCTGAAGAATGTCTGTTGATCTTAATTTACTTAAAGTATTTATTGCGGTTGCAACGCAAGGAAGTTTCGCTAATGCAGCAAGGCAACTTTCGATGCCAACATCAAATGTGAGCCGACAAATTAAGTTACTTGAAGGTCAATTTCATTGTCGATTAATTGAGCGAACTACACGACAAATGCGCTTAACAGAGCAGGGCACGTTATTACTGAATAAAAGTCAAAAACTGTACTGTGAATTAGATGAGACACTACAGCAAATTAGTGCTCCAGATACATTGAGTGGGACTTTACGGTTAACAATTCCAAGTGAATCTGGCAGTTTATTATTTGCAGATAGTCTGGCTCAATTTGCACTCGCTCACCCCGACCTGACCATTCACTGTGATACGCAGTTAGCGCCGTTGGATGTTATTGGTGATGATGTGGACTTATTACTGACTTTTCATCGAGGTGAATTGATAGACAGTAGCTATCACTCGCAGTTGATTAAATCATGGGAAAGTATTGTCGTCGCCGCGCCTAAGCTTATTGAACAATATGGACAACCCACAACGCTAGATGCATTAAGCCAAATGCCCTGCATCACGAGTTTAAGTGCATTGCAGGGGCAACCATGGGTTTTTATTACGCCTAATGGGCAGCTAAAAAAAATTCATATAAACAGCCAATACCGTGTGAATAGTGGCATCCTTGCCAGCGCTGCGGCAATAAATGGATTGGGGGTGGCAATTCTTTCAAAAGAGGCGTGTCAGTCAGCTGTTCAGGCAGGAAAACTAGTGGAAATTGATATCAATGGGATGCATCCTGCACCGATTGAGCTGCGTGCAATTTATGCGTCAAAGCGTTCACTTTCTCCGAAGATTGATATCTTTTTGACATATTTATTGCAAAATATTTAGGCTGATATCGCTATCAGCCTTTTCTTTGCGAGGTGAGTTATTTATTTTTGCGTAAGCGCAGGGTTAACCCTTTTAAGAGATAACGTAATAGCTGGTCACCACATTCACGATAATTTTTATGTTCAGGATTGCGGAAAATGGCACTCAATTCTGGCTTGGAAACGCGGAAATCAACGGATTGATAAATATCCAGTAGGTCAACGTCTTTTAGTTCAAAAGCAACTCGTAATTTTTTGAAAATAATATTGTTGTTGATTCTAGCTTCAACGTCAGGGGCGGGGCGATTTTCATCTTTACCACGGCGATGGTAAATCAATCCATTCAGAAAGTGACCAAGTACAACGTCATTACATTCAACATAATCAGGGTCGGTATCTTTTTTTAGCCACAGATTCATTTCTTCTTTAGTGACTGTTAGGTCTGCAAGTTTTACGATTGTAACCATCTGAGCGTCGCTCAAATCCAACATATAACGAACACTTCGTAAAACGTAGTTATTTAGCATGGGGTCATTTATCCAACGGATCGATTAAAAATAAGCTTTGATTAGCTATGAGGTTTTATTATAAAGCAAAGGAGGCTTCCAATGTTTTATAAATTCTTGGCGGGTAGCGATACATTATCGATGACTCAATCTTTCACTGTTATCAAGTTAACCCATAAAGTAAATTAACCCATAGAAAAACACTAATGTTAATCCGACTGTGATGAGCATATTTTTAAGGAAGGATGCCGCCACAACGCAGAATAGTGCTCCCCAGAGATAAGGATTATCAGGAAAACTCCGAAGTTCATGGTTTTCGAGCAAAATGACAGGAGCACAAATTGCAGTTAATAAACAAGGCGCAGAATAGCTGAGTGCTTGTCGTACAATGAGCGGTAACCGTATTGGTAATTGTGGAATAAGAAAAACATAGCGTAGAGAAAAAACGACAGCAGTTAAACTAAGAATTAAAAACCAGATCATTTTTCTTCCCCTAATACGCGAGAAACACCCACTGAGACAAACATTCCACCAACACCCGCAATAACAATTGCACTACTGATTGAATACATTGACAGGGTAATTGCAACAATTAATGAAAAGAGAACTCCACAAGCTGTACTTATTTTCCTCGTGAGTGGAACTACGATGGCTAATAGTGTCGCAACCACCGAAAAATCTAAGTGTAATTTACTTAAATCACCGATTAAATTTGCCATCACAATGCCGCATAAGCTAGTGATGAACCACACGAGATAAAAACTAAAGCCTGCTCCAAATAGATAAGCAAAGCTCAAGGCTTGGCGTTTTGCTGCACTAATCGCAAATAGCTCATCTGTTAATAAAAAGCCAATACTTAAACGCTGTGGCGTTGTGAAGTCTTTAACGTAAGGGCGCATCGTTAGCCCATATAAAAGGTGTTGGGATGTGATAAAAAAAACAGAAATCACAATAGTAATATACCCAGCACCGGAATTAAGTAGCCCTAAGGTAACTAATTGAGCCGCACCGGCAAAAACCATTGCGGACATGGCGATGCTTTGCCAGAAAGAAAGACCCGTTTCGATGGCCATAGATCCAGCAAGGATCCCCCAAGGAATAACTGCAAGATTTAACGGTAATGTATGAACTGCTCCATCCATCATTGCACGTTGCCATGGCTTTGATTGTTGAGACGACATTGATGTGCATCCTGTATGTTGAAAATTGAATTCATTAAATAAAAATCTAAAAAAAACAGCATTGATTTATCTACAGGTATTTAGGGTAAAGAATCATTATTTGATACGTTGCAGATATCCATTGTTATATCCTGAAATATTCAACAAATCACTACCTCTATTAATGCCATTTAATTGGTTTTAAATGCTGGCTTTTTATTGGTC